>DTYX01000760.1 GCA_012961655.1 Candidatus Poribacteria bacterium | reverse complement strand
CGTTGACGTAGTGTGTTTTCTTTTATTTTAAACAAAGGAGCTAGAATAAGTACAATAGCTGTCAGGGCACAGCACTTTGCTAAAACCATACCGAAACTCCATAAGGCCAAAACCGTGGCTTGAGGCTTGCTAAGATGGGGTAGATTAGTGGCAACAGTGGTAATCCATTCGTTTTGTTCGTTTTTAGCCATTTTGAACTCCTTTTCTTTTCTATCTAAATGATACCTTATGGAGGAAAATTAGGGTAGATATAAATCGAATGGATAAAAAGCAAAAGGCTTTAAGCCAAGTGGAAAAGGTAAAAGGATAGAGTATTTCGAGTTACTTTCCCCTTTCCCCTTTCGCCTTTATCGTTATCCATTTCAGTTATGTTTAACTTGATGCATATGGAGTTGAGACAAAAACCTACCCTTATCAGGGGTCCCCCTCTTCAAAAAGTGAATAAAATAAATTTTCGGAGAGAGGGGGGGAAAAAAAATGACCACAATCGAAGAATTAAAATTACAGAAAAATTCCTGTGAAGATTTAGGATTGACGGTTGATGCTGAAAATATACGACAGCGAATCGCTAAACTCGAAAGTAATCTGTCAGGTGAAATGCCGACAGATTCAGGGATGCCGTCGATTCCCGAAAAGGAAACATCAGAGAATTCCCCCGATGTGGCTATTGTCGAATCGCCCGAAGTTGAGGCACAAGAAACGCAGACGGTAGAACCCAAACCGCAAGCGGCAGCCACCGATAAAAAAAGGGAATGTACCCGAATACCAAGACATGGAATCCAGCGGTTGGTTGTAAGTTTGCTTGCAAATATTGTGAAACCAGCTTCCAAGCGGCTGTTGCTTGGTCAACCCAACAAAGAAACGGTAGTGTTCGGCGGCTATGAGATAACACCAGAGGAAACTCGGAATGGTTTTTCCATACTAGTGCATCTCGGCGTAAGTTTACCACCCATTATTTAGCCACAGATGCACACGGATTTCCACGGATAAAAAAAAGAAAAAATGGTAGGCGAATTTACGCCCTCATGCACTAGTCTCTTCGGCAACTTCACCTTATCATAGGTTCTAAACAGGTGTGGGGATTTCTGTTTTCTCCAGTTTTTTGTTGATACTTCTATTTTTTTATGATACAATGTCATCATGATGAAACCGCAAAAGAATAACTCGATACAAAATGAGCAATTACTCACAATCGAACAAGTCGCAGACTATCTCCAACTCCAAAAAAGCACCATCTATACGTATGTCCAACGCGGTAGTATCCCGGCGCTCAAAGTTGGCAAGAATTGGCGTTTCAAACGTGAGGATATCGAGGCGTGGCTTGAGGAAAAAAAACGAGGGTATGACAAATGAGTGAGCAGATATTGACCAGTTTCGCAACCTATCCATACATCGAGGAATCCTTGACCGCCCTAGAGTTTGCTTATCAAATCCGTGATTTTGATGTGTTAAGGGGGAAGCTGGAAGAGTGGTTTCCGCGACCAGGACCAGGCATGAGAAAACGAGTCGTCAGAGAGATTATTCGTAGATTCATCCGACATGAGAATAATCAGGTGTTGGATACTCCGTTGCTTGCGTTTGTAAATGCCGACTTATCCAAACAGGCGAAAAAGGAGGTGCTGTATTATCACTTTGTCCAGGTACATCCGATTGTGACGGCTACTCTAAAGGAATTGCGGACTACGGAAACCGCTACGATTACGAGTGATGATGCAAAAACTGCCATTTTCAAATTGTTGGGCAAGGAAATCGCGAAAAAGGGGGTCAATGCTGTTTTAGCGACATTCGTAGAATTTGGATTGATGGAGAGAGTTAACACTCGCCAGAAACGCTTTGTGCCGCAGAAGTTAGAACAGCCGAGTTTTCTATACGTGCTGTATCAGCATTTTTTGGCAGAAGGCTCTATTGCACCGAAGAATTCTGACATTCAGAACTTTTTCTATGATACCTACAACATGCCTGAAGAGACATGCGAACAACTCATCACCGCAAATTCCGGCGTCTTTTACGTGATAGAACGGAAAGCTCATCTGAATCAGAGCCTCCTAAAATTTAACGCTATTGAGGACTTCATGGCAAAGTTGCTTGAATGCCGATGGTAAGGGGAGAGTTTGGGGATGAAAATCTACGATGCGGATTGTCAGAAACAGGCGATTCGATACATCACAGAAAATTATCTCAAGGCGCCCACGCGCCGGGGATGTTTTTTTATTGTTGGACAATACGGTTCGGGAAAGTCATGGGTAATGCGACAACTGGCGAGTCAATATGGCGTCGAACTGATAAACCTAAACCTCTACCTCGCCCAATCTCTGGAAGGGGAACCTGATTTTGACAAACTCATCCGTTTCAACTCTAAAAAAATTAATACCCTGTTCCGTGGGTATTTGAAGCGGTTGTTTGAAACAAAACTGACAAGCGCGGATGGCTTCGACTTGTTGCTGATTGATAACATCGAATTACTGCACGAATATGACGTTGATCTTATTAATACTTTTAATTCCCTCTGCATCAACGCCAGCGCCCAACAAAGCGTGAAGTGCATCGTTTCTATACCCGCTACTGTCTCAGATGGTTACCTCTATCCGTTTGACAATCCTAAGCTTCGCACGAAGTGGAATGAGTTTATGTTTGAACTAAAAGTTATCGAACTTTAGGGATTCCTCGGAACTATTTCTCTGTTCAATCCACCCAATTCCCTTGATAACTGGAAATCTGTCTGAATGAAAGGAAAGGAAGGTTGGAAGGATGGTGATTAATAAGGATAAACAAGGGAGGTTAGGGGACAAGGGGAATGAAAGAATGTCTCCATCTTCCCCGCCGAAAGACGTTGAACCGATAAAGTCCGGTGTGAAGGCTGCGCCGCATACGCCAGTCTACAAAATGCACCGCTACTTTGCCCGTCGTCCATACAATGTCTTCCGGCATCTCATTGAACACTACACTAACGAAGGCGATATTATTTTAGACCCATTTTGCGGAGGCGGTGTAACGGTAGTCGAAGGGCTACGGCTGAAGCGAAAGGTCATCGGTGTGGACATCAATCCGATGGCGACGTTCATCACCCGCATGGAGGTAACTCCCGTCGATTTGGACGCACTCAAAGATGTCTTCAAGCAGGTGGAATCGGCGGTGAAAGAACGAATCAACGCGCTATACGAAACCCCTTGTCCTGAATGCGGGAAGTTGGCGATTGCCGATTGGTTCGAGTGGAGCAACGTCGTCCGTTGTCCCCGTTCTGATTGCCGTCAGCCTGTGGAATTACATGCGGCTGAAAAGCTGGGACCGGGCAAGTATCGCTGTTCGCATTGTCAAAAAGCGGACATACGCCCGTCAAAGTGCGAACGCTTGAAGGATGTGATGATTCGGATAAAATACAAATGCCCGTATTGTAAAGCAAAAGGCGAAAAGGAACCCGAGGAGTTTGACAGGCGGAGGTATGCTGAGATTGAAGCGAATTTTGATAGGATTGTTGAGGAGGAGGAGCTGTGGTATCCGAAAACTGAAATTCCACCGTCGTGGAAGATTGATAAGTGGGCCGTTAGACAGCGAGGATTTACTTACTTTTTTAAGTTTTTTAGCATTAGAAATCTGTTAGCACTGGCTCTATTAAAAAACAGCATTAAGAACTGTGTACATCAAGAGATTGTTTCTCAATTCATGGCTCTTACTTTTAGTTCAACATTATGTTGGGCGAGTAAAATGTCGTATCTCAAAAAAGGACAGGCAGTTGGATGGGGGAGCCATGATTATCGGATCCCTGATATTCCCGCTGAAATAAGTATTTGGACTAAATTTGAACATAGATATAATGCAGTAAAACTGGGCAAAAGCTATAGCCAACGCGAAATAGGTTCGAACATTCATTTTGCTAATTCCACTGAAGATTTTTTTGATGGTAAAAATGTTTTACTCATTTCAACTTCTTCAGACAACCTTCCAATTCCGGATAGTTCTATGGATGTTATTATAACAGACCCGCCCTATGGAGATAATGTACAATATTCTGAGCTATGCAACTTCTGGACTGTATGGATTCCAGAGGTCTTAGAATTACCAAAGGGTGTTATTGACAATGCGGATGAAGCTGTCGTTAACCCGTTCTTTAACAAAGATAGTCAATTCTATGAAAATATGCTCTCTGAGATATTTAGGGAATGTTATCGCGTACTTAAACCTGGGGGATACTTGGTTCTGACTTTTCATAATAAATCTCCAAATATTTGGACTGGTCTTCTAAATGCAATTATTCGCGCGGGGTTCTTTCTACCCAAAAATGGAGTGGTATATCAAGCACCTATTGAAAGTTATACAACAACGCTGCATCAAAAATCCAAAGGCTCCGTCCTTGGCGACTTCATCTATTCCTTCCGCAAAGTTGACCTATCTCAAGCGGAAGCCGACGACTTCGCTGAACATTCCGAATACATCGAACAACTTGCCGTCGGCGCGGCGTCTCGCTATTTGGCGCGGGTGGGAAAGGCATCTACATCGGAACTCTATCGGCACATTTATCAAGAGTTGATTCCGTCATTTGTCCAGTATGCCCAATGGAAAAACCAAGGAAGCGGCAAGGAGAATCTCGCTGAACTCGACGAGTTGATTAAGTCTCAGTTGAACACGATCCTGAGACGCTCTTTCGACTACAAGGATGATATGTGGCAACTGCGGGATATGGGATTGTATTACGAAACTACTGTGGTGGAGGCGGCTAAAGATGCGCTAAAGGAGAGGGACAGCATCAGCGTGGACGACGTGTATCAACGCATTTACACTCTATTTTCGCAAGGCGGTGCGATGGATATGGTCGAAGCTAAAGGAAGTCGGAAGGCGAAAGGCGGAAGGCGGAAGTGAACGAATAAACTTCCGACTTCCGCTTTCCCACTTCCCACTTCCGAAGTGAACGGAAAGAAAGCAGGGATTTGCGTGCATTCAGACAGTTCCTCAATGATTGGAAAGAAAACCCACGCACCGCACAGATTTCTGATGTCAAAGTCGTAGAACGCGGATTGCGATGGCTTCGGGAAAAAGGCGATTATGACACTATGCTGAAACTTAGAGTCAAAGTGCCCGAAAATATGGCAATCAAAGGTTTGTTTATGATAGCGAAGAAGGAATACGATATGCGGATGATGACGGGAGAATAAGAAAATGGTAAGTGATATTGATAATCGTGTAAGAAACATTGTTTATGAGTTCTTGAAGGAGCTTGTTATTAACAAAAAGAAAGTTTTTGAATATTATATGATTGAGAGGCGTATTATTAGTAGATTGGGATTAAGTTATGACCGCCTGCCAAATGATACAGCTTCTTATCATTCTTTACAAGTATGCCTCAATGATTTATTAGCTGATAAAATTATAAATTTTGCCTTTTTTACCCACGATACTCGGATGGCAAGAGAACATGGAAACTCTGCTTTTCTGATCCCCCCTCATGGGGTGAAGTGTATTGAAGAAGGTCAACTTGAACCAGCAATGCCCACTTTGAATACGCTGTTTGACAGCTTGAACTTACATCCTTCGGTTTTAGAAGTAAGTGAGGAGTTATTCAAAGGCGGACACTATGATGCAGCTATTGAAGAAGCAGCTAAGATGATTAACAACAAAATCAAGGATAAAGCAGGAAGACCCCAAAATCAAAGAGGTGAGGAGTTAGATGGTACTAACTTGATAGAT
>DTYX01000759.1 GCA_012961655.1 Candidatus Poribacteria bacterium | reverse complement strand
GATTATTTTTCTTTCTTTTTATCCGCGTTTCATCTGTGTTAGTCCGTGGCTAAATTTCCTTTTCATTTTTATATTCAAATATTACCGAATTTATGGTATCCTATTTATGTAATTGAGTGAAAAGATTTCTATGATAATTGCTTTACATTATGATAAACTTAATTTGTCGTAAAAACAAGAAAATTTTTACATTACGGAGATTAAAAATGAGCCCAGTCAAACGAATTTCAACAGTAGTATGTGTAATATTCATTATAGTGTCCTGGATAATTTTGAATGTTAGCTGGTCCGATACACAGCGCGAGAGAGAAGACAAAAGCTATGAGGCGGCTCGTCTAAGGATGGTCGAACGACAGATCAAAAACAGAGGTGTTAAAAATGAAAAAGTGCTCAAAGCGATGCGCGCCGTTCCGCGGCATGAATTTGTCCCACCAAAATTGATTTATCAAGCGTATGCAGACCATCCCGTACCTATTGGCTACAATCAAACCATTTCGCAACCGTACATCGTCGCTTTCATGACCGAGTTGTTAAATCTCCAAGGAGAGGATAAAGTGCTGGAAGTGGGAACGGGCTCAGGCTACCAAGCCGCTGTTCTAGGGGAAATTGTAGACAAGGTTTATACCATTGAAATAATTCCAGAACTGGGTAAACAGGCTAAGGAGAGGCTGAAACGTTTGGGATACAAAAACATCGAGGTCAAAATCGAAGATGGATATAACGGTTGGGAAGAACATGAGCCGTATGATGCGATTATCGTCACCGCCGCAGCCGAACATATTCCACCTCCGCTCGTCAAGCAGCTCAAAGAAGGCGGTAAAATGTGCATCCCCGTTGGCAGCCCGTTTTTTGTTCAAGACCTGACAGTTGTTGAAAAGAAAAAGGATGGAAAAATTGTCACAAGGAAAATTCTTCCGGTGCGATTTGTTCCTCTGGTGCGGAAAAAGACAAAACAGATTCCCGAAAAGCCGAAGCAGAAAACTTTTAAGGATTTTCTAAATAGGAAAGTGACCATCAACTATCCCCCTAAGCGTATAATTTCCCTCGCCCCGAGTATAACGGAAATACTATTTGCCATCGGTTTGGATGAAGAGATTATAGGAGTGACTAAATTTTGTGATTATCCACCGAAAGCCAAGGGAAAAACAAAAGTCGGCGGATACTATAACCCCAGTCTTGAAATGATTGTTTCGCTAAAACCCGACCTTGTCGTCGCAGCCGCTGATGGTCCCAATGAATCGCATATCAAGAAGTTGGCTAATCTTGACATTCCATTCTTCGTGATTAAACCCAGAACTGTCGATGAAATCATTGAGGCGATGAATACTCTTGCTGAAGTGACCGGCAAGGAAGCCACTGCAAAAAAGACTATCGCCAAAATCAAAGAACGGGTAGACCAGATTGATAAACAGGTGAAATCGATTCCAATCGAGAAAAGACTGAAGGTGTTCTATGCTCTCGACCATACTGATTTATATACAACTGGTAAGAATACGTTTGCCAATGACCTGATTGTTCGCGCTGGAGGAATTAATATCGCCAGCGACTCAAATGGATGGTTCAAATACAGTTTGGAGTCGTTAGTTTTAAAGAACCCTGATATCATTATTACAGGCAGAATGGAAAAGCAGAAACACGAAGACATCGTAGCGATGTGGCAAAAATATAAAATGTTGCCCGCAGTTGCGGATAATCGAATCTACACAATAGACAACAATTGGCTGAGTCGTCCAGGACCGCGAGCTATTGATGCGTTGGAAAAGATGGTGGAACTTTTGTATGACAAGTGAAATGATGGGGTGACAAAAGAGATTGATGGAAAATCTATGACATATTATGACCAGGAGGTTACTATGAAAGTTGCGGCAATGTTTGGTGATATGAAAGCTGGACTAGTGGAGAGACCGGAGCCAATTCCAAAAGAGGATTTTGTCCTTGTCAAAGTGCATGCTGTACCGATGTGTACGGAATATAAGGGTTTCAAAGCTGGCAATAAAGGCGATAGCTTTGGTCATGAAGCTACCGGTGAAGTCGTGGAAGTTGCACAGCCTGGTTTGGTTGAAGTTGGCGACCGCGTAGTTGTGCAACCGCAGTATCCGTGTGGTAAATGTCCCCTATGTCTCATCGGCGAATTCATTCACTGTCAAAACGGTCGTGATGTCCGTGCTATCACTGGGTCGAGCACTGGCAATGCGACTTACGCCCAATATGTTCTGAAACAGGATTGGCTGCTCTCGCCGATACCTGATGGCGTCAGCTATGAACATGCCGGCATGGCATGCTGTGGTCTTGGTCCAACCTTCGGGGCAATGCAACAGATGCAGGTAAATGCCTTAGATACCGTTCTGATTACCGGCTTAGGCCCAGTGGGATTAGGTGGTGTAATCAACGGGTGTTATCGCGGCGCTCGTGTCATCGGAGTTGAGTCCCAGCCTTACCGGGCGAATCTGGCTAAGGAACTAGGCGCTGAGGTCGTTCTCGACCCCAATGATGCGGATATCCTTGAACAAATCATGGTTCTCACCGATGGCGTCGGGGTAGACAAAGCGGTGGACTGTTCCGGGGCGTCTCAGGCGCATAGGCTGATGGTCGACGCCGTTCGACGCAAAGGCCAAGCCACCTTCGTCGGCCAGGGCGGAGAATTTCCACTCTCAGCCAGCAGAGACATGATTAGCAAAGGATTAATCTTGCGAGGCAACTGGCATTACAATCTTGGCGATTATCCGAAACTTATGAAGATTATCCAGGAGTCGGCTGAACAGCTCGATAGGCTTATCACACATACTTTCCCCATGAGTCAAGTACAGAAGGCGTGGGAGTTACAAGTAACCGGCAACTGTGGCAAAGTTGTTTTAGACCCCTGGTCATAGTTACTTAAATCCGTCAGCCACCAAAATAGTTTTATAATAATTTATTTTACAGAGCACTCTTGCGTTTTTGACGCCAGGGTAGCTAACGCAATACGCAAAATTTTGTAAAAAGGAAGGATAATTGTTTGCATCCAAAACAGAAAGTTAGAGAAGTATCAGACACTTTGGAAAAGATGTTTGGCGTACCAAAACATGATGAAGTTGACCCGCTGGATTGTCTGATTAGGACAATTCTTTCGCAAAATACCAACGACGTAAATCGCGATAAAGCCTACGATAATCTTCGGGAGCGTCTTCCAACATGGGAAGATGTACTAACCGCGGATGTGCGGGAAATCGAAGAAGAGATACGCGTGGGCGGGTTATCGAATCAGAAAAGTAAGCGCATCAAAAACTTTTTAAATCAACTAAAGTCAGAAAAGGGAACGTTAAATCTTGATTTTATCAACGAACTTTCGACTAACGAAGCCGTCGAATTCCTATGCCAACACAAAGGTATCGGCATCAAAACGGCTTACGTCACTTTAGCTTTCGCCTTTGGACGCGATATCTTCCCCGTCGATACCCACATTCTCCGCATCAGCAAGCGTTTAGGATTTATTCCAAACAATTGTACCGCAGAGAAAGCGCACGAATTGATGGCTCCATTAATTCCACAAGGTAAAGCGTTCCCTTTTCACATAAACTTAATTACTTTCGGGCGTAAAATCTGCCATGCGCGGAATCCTAAATGCAGTGAATGTCCGATAACTGACCATTGCCTGTATTTCAAGCAGATTCAAAAGTAGCAATTTCTGTATCGGATAGGTCCTAAATAGGTTATTCCTTAATTTGGTTGCAGATACCTTGATCATGGTCACTCTTGCTCCTGTAAGCGCTTTCTTTGAGCAATTTCCAATAACACATCATCTAATGTTGGTTCACGACTTTCTTTCGCGTGTTCTTCATCTACATGCTTATGATGGGGAAACGTCGGAATATGGGAGTGGTGAGGGGCATTATCGTATCGAAAGACCATGGCATGGTCTTTATCCATATACTGATAGCGATATTTAATCTTCTCGCTCACATCCGTATCTTTGACTTCCACAAACTCAAGTCGAGTGTCATCGTCAAACAGAATTATGCCTCTGATAAAGCCTTGTTTCGCATTGTAGACCTTCTTACTGAGCGTATATGACCGGACATGAGGAAAAGCTTGAATCGTCTTTTCGACATCTTCAAAATAGGCTTCAATCACTGTAATTCCTCTAGTTTTCGACTATTCTCTTGGAACATCTCATAAATACCTGCCCAAATCATAAAGTCTTCCGTATCTTCGAGCGAGCCCGTTTGAAATTGCTGATAGAATTCCTCTGTTTCCAACTGATATTTCTGCTCAAATTGCTGTAAATCTAATCGAATATTGAGAATCGCCCGCTTCAATTCAGTAATTTGATATGCGATGATATTTTGGGCAAATGCTTCTTGATTATGATACTGAGCAAGAATTTTTCGTAAGCGTTCTTCCGTCTGTGGCTGTAACTGTAATTGAATATTGACCATGATTTCTGTCACTTCCTTTCGATATCTTTATCATACATTATGCGCTTCATTCATATCTTTTACTTTTTTCCTCAGTGTTTCTTTTGATCAAACTTTTCTTCAGAAGCACATCTTGTTGTCCATAATTTCTTCCTGTTTGATACCTACGAAACAGAAATAGCTTCTAACTGACTATTGCCTGTATTTTTTGCACTCCAAAAGTAGCCCAAAATTCTATCTTGGTTTGGGTGATGTAGCCCAAGATTCTATCTTGGCTTTGCCAATTGAGACTGAAAGTCCCAGCCTATGCCAAATTAGAAATTTGGGCTACAATTGGTTATTTGAGTATTGCCATCTTCTTCGTTGCCCTGAACTCTCCGGCTTGTATGGTGTAGAAATATAAACCTAATCCTACCTTCTCACCGAAGCTGTTTGTGCCATCCCAGTAGGCGGCTTTGTCTTTTGTCACATAAGTGCCTGCCTCCCGATTGCTTAGTGTGATTGTGCGGACGAGATGACCTTTTGTGTTGTAGATGCGGATGACGACATTAGCATTCTGAGCCAGCTTAAATGGAATCCATGTCTCAGGGTTGAATGGATTCGGATAGTTCTGTAGGAGAGCAAATGTTGGTGGTACAGGGCGCACCTTGATGCGTTGTTTACCTACTGTTACTTCGATGATATCCGATTTGCTGGTCTTGCCAGTAAAGTCTACATCCCCGATATAGTAATAGTAGGTCTGACCAACTTTGACGTTCTCATCAGTAAATGAGTAGTCATGTGGCGTTGCATCTGTTCCCACTCCCTGAATCAGCCTGGCATTAACCTTCGTGTATTTGCCATCTTTGGCGTTGCTACGGTAGATGTTGAAACCTAAGTTGTTAATTTCGCTTATAGTGCGCCAATTTAGTATGACACCATCGACCGTTACCCCAGCCGTAAAAGAAGTAAGTTCCACTGCTAACGCTTCATCACCGAGTTGCTGGGGACTAACTCCACTGACGGTATATCTTGAAGTCCAGATTTTACCCTGCTTTCCAAAGTGGGCATATGCATAAATGCTGCCACCAGCGGCAAATGGGAAAACATCATTTGTCTCATCGCTTTTGGCTTTGCCCAAGTCTCCGAGCCAGTATCCCTTGGCATTCGTCAACGCAGACAGCAAAGAGGATTCTCCGCCCGCATGCTTGAGCCAGAAATATTTGATTACATAGGGTGCTGGAGTAGTGCGAGAGGGATCCTTGTAGACATACCCAAAAACGCTGTAGGTATCAGGTGGGTCTTCAGGAACTTTAGCAGTCATGAAGGCATAGTATTGACCGTTGTTGTCATCTGTATCTAAACCTGAGACAACCTCAAAGAAGTATTGGGTATCGGCTGTCAATTCGGTGATGTTGACATAGTGAATGCCGTTCTCGCGGAGGTTATCATCCGTTGCGGTGCTGCCAAGTTCTGTGGTGGTTCCATAATTGACAACACCAGTAACAGGGATTTTACCATGAGTCCACCAGGAGATGGTTACGCTATCATGAGTACGATTTGACACGGTGACGTCGTGAATGTCACCTGTCAATCGTAAGGTGTAAAAATAATCTTCTATCCTGATATAATAGATACCATCTCTTGGCAAGGTGTGAAGAATCTGAGGGTCACAATAACAAGGCCACCACTTATAAGCGTCATAAGCAATCTGACGTTTACTGGCATCATATAAGCGAATCACGGAGTAGAGACGGGAAGGAGGGTCCAAAGATTGAGCATCAATATCGATTGTGATTGGCTGATTCGCAACTCCATTTCTTTAGCCGCCAGGGGCGACTTTCTTTTAGTAGCCCAAGATTCTATCGTAGCCGAACCCCGAATTCTGGCGAATTCGGCTACAATTCGGGATTCGCCAAATTAGAAATTTGGGCTACAACTGCATTCCATTTTAATGTGACAAAGTCGAGTTAACATCTTTGACTTAAATTGTAAAATATTTTCCCCTTCATGTCAACAAAAAAATTCAATAAAAATTTCTCCCTATTTAATTCTCGCCGAAGCTCATGAAACTTTTTGACATAGTGAGGAAAGTTTGGTAAAATAGATTTTTAATCTGTTTATCCGTAGGAGAAATTGCTATGAGAATTACAAATATCGAAATTATTCAGGTAAATGTGCCGTATCTTGAACGGGTTGGGGAATTTCTGCGGTTGGCGTGGAGGAGGGAAACGATGCCCTCGGTGAATACCTGTATCTATAAAGTGCATACGGACGAAGGACTTGTCGGATTGGGGGAGGGTACTGCTAATTTGGGAGACCAAGTAAAGACGTATCTTGGTAGGGACCCATTCGATTTCATCTGGGACGATAGTGTAGGCGGAGCGCTTCAGATGGCTTGCCATGATTTGATAGGCAAAGCGTTGAGCATCCCTGTCTACAAGTTGTTCGGTCCAAAGCAACGGGGCGAAGTTCTCACAATGTACTGGTCACACTGTTTTCCTCCGGAGATTATGGCGCGGGAAGCGAAACTCGCTCTCGAGAGCGGCTTTACCTTCCATAAGACCAAGGCACGCCCATTCCATGACCCGGTGGAACAGATTGCGGCTATGGTGGAGGTCGTTCCATCGGATTACCGCATCGCCGTGGATGCAAACGGCACTTTTGAACAAGCCAGCAACGCTATACAAGTCGCCAAAGAATTTACGAAATATCCCAACGTTTGGGCTATGGAAAGTCCCATTCCTCAAGGAGATATCGACGGTTACCTGTTATTGAAGCGCGATGTGGATTATCCCATTGCCATTCACAGCAACCAACCGCCGCCCCTTGAGGCTGTTAAAGCGGGGATGTGCGATTACTTTGTGCTCGAGTTCGAATGGGCAAGTACCTTAGTGAAGCAGGCAGCTATAGCAGAAGCCGCTGGCGTTCAACTCTGGGTGGAGAATGGATTGTACTCCGGCATTTCAGCGATGTTCCAGACTCACCAAGCGGCCGCTATAAAAAATGCTTACCTCTGCATCTCCCTCATCTTTCTGATGGAGAATGACCTGATTATCGAGCCTTTTGCCGTCAAAAACGGCCATGTCGAGGTACCAGAGAAGCCGGGGTTAGGTGTGGAACTCGATGAGGACGCTGTGGACAATTATCGGGACTAAAACGGTAGCCGAATTCGCCAGAATTCGGGAAATGCCCGAACTCTGGCGAGTTCGGCTACAGACTCCAATATTTTGTTTTGTATAAGGACAGGAGGATGACCATTTACAATTTAGAAGAGAAAGCAATTATTTTGAAGTCAGGAGATGATGTTGCTGTCGCCAAAGAGCGGCTTGATATTGATACTGTGCTTAAATATTGTGGACGAATAATTCGCGTCAATGATGAGATTCCCATAGGACATAAAATTGCGGTGAATCCGATTCAGCGTGGGAAATCTATCCGCAGATATGGACAGATAATCGGATTTGCGTCGTGTAACATTGCGGTTGGTGACCGCGTCCATGTCCATAATGTTGGATGGAAAGAATTTCTCAGAGAATATGAATTTGCAAATGAAGCTATTCCAACGGAATTTTATCCAGAAAGTGAAATGCGGACTTTCATGGGCTTTAAAAGAGATGACGGTAGAGTTGGTACCAGAAATTACGTTGCTATCGTTGCTACATCTAATTGCTCTGCCAGTGTATCGCGCCATATCGCCGATAAATTTAGAAACGAAGTATCAAAAGATTATCCGAATGTCGATGGTGTTTTCGCCGTTACCCCCAAAGGTGGTTGTAGCACCAGAATCGACGGGGCGGATGTAATGCAACTTCAAAGAGTGCTTTCAGGTTTTGCCGAACATCCAAACGTCGCTAGTTACTTACTTGTAGGGTTGGGTTGTGAAGTCAATCAAGCGGACTATTTAATCGGAAATCACAGCTTGCAATTGGACTTTGAGCATAGGTCTGGACTGATTTTGATACAGGCTTGCGGCGGCATTCAGAAAGCCGTCGAGGCTGGCGTAAAAGCGGTTCAGAAGATGCTGCCCTATGCTAATGAATTTCGCCGAACGGCACAGCCTGTCTCTGATTTAATCCTGGCGACAGAATGCGGCGGAAGCGACTCAAATTCTGGCATTTCTGGCAATCCCGCTGTCGGTGTAGCGGCAGATGAACTGGTCAAATACGGCGGAACGGTTATTCTCGGTGAAACGACGGAGATGTACGGCGCTGAACATCTCCTGACCAGAAGAGCTAAAAATGAGATTGTCGGCAAGAAATTGGTAGAAAAAATTCGGTGGTGGGAACATTACGCCAAAACACATGACGCTGAAATTAACAATAACCCTTCGCCGGGAAATATCGAAGGTGGTCTGTCGAACATCTACGAAAAATCTCTCGGCGCGATAGCGAAAGGCGGCACAACCACAGTAAATGAAGTTTATCGGTACGCGGAACGCGTCACTGAAAAAGGCCTGGTCATCATGGATACGCCTGGAAATGACCCGGCTTCAGTCACAGGCATGGTCGCAGGAGGGGCGACTATCATCGTTTTCAGCACCGGCAGAGGGTCAGTGTTCGGCTTTAAACCCGCGCCTTCCATCAAAGTCGCTACCAATTCGCAGCTTTACCACCAGATGATAGATGAGATGGACATTAACGCCGGAGTTGTCCTTGATGGCTCCAGCGTTACGGAGGTTGGGTTTTCAATCTTTGAAGAGATTATCGCAGTAGCTTCCGGCAAAAAGACCAAAAGTGAGCTCAGCGACGTGGGAGAAGAGGAATTTTCCCCATGGGTGCTTGGACCCATTCTTTAGCTCTATACAAAAGCAAAAAGAGTATAAGAGGTGAATCTAAATGTCTATGGCAAAAGATAATAAAATAACTCAAAAGCCTCGCATGCTTGCCCTTCATTGCGCCTTGCAGGAGTGGATGGATTTGGCTGATGAACTGGATAAACAACTTGCGCAACTAAAAGATAGCCAAAAAGTGAGAAATCTGTTTCACCGATTGTTAAATCGCATAAAGATAGAGGTGCAAGAGGGGGATGCGATGATTCCCGACAATGATGGTTCATATCGTCCCTTCCAACCTGTCAAACCAGTTTCTTTGGGTACGCTTTTGTCGCTGAAACGAGTCGCGAGATTACACGAAGAGCGGAAGCATTGGACGCAGGAGATGTATGCGGCAAATCTCATCAGCAACATGGAAAAAGCCCGCGCGCAAGCGATTGCCGATGGCACAGCCATTGAGCATGAGTGGGAGGCAGCGATTGATGACTGATACCATTCGCAAACGGGCTGTTTTTGACACAAACGTGTTTATTGCCGCTTACATGGCTCGAAATGCGAAAAGTCCCACTGCTGAACTCATACGTCGTTGGCGGAACAGAGAATTTGATCTGTTATATTGTGATGAGATAG
>DTYX01000758.1 GCA_012961655.1 Candidatus Poribacteria bacterium | reverse complement strand
ATCTCAACAATTGATTCGGGCGGAGACGGAGGCCCGCCCTTACTTGAAAATTAACTTGCCTAAGAATTCTTTTGTTTATGATAATTAGCAGATATGTAGATTGGAAAGATATTTGCCCGCTCCAACTCTTTCTTATATCTGTCAAAGCGCTTTTCCTGTATCATTATAGAATTCTCAGGTATACAGACAATGGGCAAGCCGTCTTCGCCAATAATACGGGTCGCTTTACTCCGTTCCCCTTCTTTGAAACTTATCTTGATTAAAGCCATGATTTCTCTCTCCTGAAATGATATTTTTATTACACAAAACACCTGTTGCATAAATCCCTATGTTTAGTGCCTATCCGAAAAGTCCATGTTAACGCTCCCACCAATGCCTCAATGGGCGTAACCTGCTCTTCAGCCAGTGACGCTGCATAGTCAAGACAGGCAAGAATATCATTCCGCTCAAGCGAAGGATACTCTTCCAGAAGTTCGTCAATTGTATCTCCATTGGCAAGCATACGTACAATCTGGTGGACTGGAATGCGGGTTCCCCTAATGCAAGCTTGCCCATTTCTCGGCTAAGGATGCATTTGAAAACATCTCTTCGTAGGCTTCCTTCAGTTTCAGTAAAATCGTCTCTTCCATACCAAAACCAGCACTATTTTTCAAGGCTTCATTCCAGAGCAAAGCGAGATTTGGCGGAAAATCTGAAGGCATCCTTCCCGACGCCAGTCCGAGGAAGCAGATGACTACCAATCCCTGAGGATTATCAGAGTCGCTCTATCCAAGCTCCTTTTTTGTGCGCGAAATTTCATAAGCCGATTCCCAGTCCCGACAAAGGAGATAAGCGTGTGCGAGGGTAGATTTTGTGGCGCGAGCGTATCCTTCGCCATCATCATGGTCGAGCGATGCAAATGGAAAGTAAGAGGGAAGTTTTTTGCGAAGATACTTTTTAATTCTTTCGGATGCCCGCTGCATCAATTCTGTATGCTGGGATTCATCAGGGGTAAATTCCCAGATATCCAAAAGACGGCTCAACTCCGGTTTAGCGTAAAACGCCTCCCATCTTGCTGTGGATGCAAGTTCCTCGTCACCAACGTGTTCAGCAGCTTGCCGCAGATAGTCGGATATGGCAGCGCGAATAGGCATGTCAGGAGAAAGGGCTTGTCGAGCACTCTCGACCGCCGCTATCACATCGCGGTATTTCCCTTCATCCATCAGAGGAGCCTCCCTTTATTGATATAAATTTGGCGATGACAAAGAAATTGAAAATTGAAAATTAACAAGCTCCCTAATTTTAGCGTGGGGAACAATAGTCAATTTCTTGACAATGTGACTTCAACCATGTCCTAAATCAATTAAAAATTCCCCAAAATGCTAACCCGATGAGTGCTTGCAAGGTCATAATTCAGAAAGGCGTAGTCTATGTTATATCGGTCTATTTTGAAACCTGCGCCTGCCGCGAAGTCTCCATCACGGAATCCTATTCTGAAAGCGATACCTCTTCCAAATTGGTATTCCAACCCGACGTTGTTCTGACCATTATATCTTCTGTCATATTCATAAGAGAGGACTATCCCGCCGTTGATGGCAGGAATATCGTTGCTGTATGCGAACCCAAATCTGACGTTAGTGGGGATTGCTTCCTCCCGCTGAGATTCAGTATTCCATCTCATTGTCGTCCCAGAGATATCTACCAGAGCCAAGCCGAAAGACAGTTCGCCAAGACCTTCGTGTCCGACGATTGCCGCGCTATCAGTTATCCGCGCTAAAAATCCGGCGTCGACGCCGATGCCATCGGCAGTAAATCCAAGGAGGGAGTGTCTGATGCGCTTGATGTTGATTCCAAAGAGGAAAGTAGGTGGTTCTCCCATCGTGCCCATGTTGTCCCACCAGGCCTGTCGGATGGTATACTGGGTTGCCATCGAAATGATATAGGCGTTTTCGCTATCGCTTAAGCTGCCTTTCGGTTCAAAGGATGGACGGAATTTCGCCACATTTTTTCTATCCTGGGGCTGAATGTTGATGTCAAGCGGGTCATACAGAGGAATGTCATCGACGCCGTAACGAATCCACGATGCGCCGACGGAAAAATGTTCCTGGAAGCGATGAGCGACCCCCACATAGTTATAATTGCCCAAACCTGAACTTTTAGCCCCGTGCATTAAACAGATTTGTACGCCCTGAATTAAGCCTAAACCCGCGGGGTTCCAATATGTCGCCGTGACATCGTTGGATATTCCCACATAAGCTCCGCCTAACCCCATCGAGCGCGCGCCTACACCTACCGTCAGAAAATCACCTGTGTAGTTATCACCCCAAACATTGGAAGTTGCAATCAGTAATAGACAGGCAAAAAACCATAAATCCCCCCAGCCCCCTTTAATAAAGGGGGAGAAGGTTCTAAATTGCCTTCCATCCTTCCATCCTT
>DTYX01000757.1 GCA_012961655.1 Candidatus Poribacteria bacterium | reverse complement strand
CCAATCACCAATCACCAACGTAGGGGGGGAAAAATAAAGCTGTTTCATTCCTGAATTTTACTTGCTTTTCACGATTTTGCGTTTGGCAGTACCCAACCGACCATAAGGGAGATAAAAATGAATACTTCATCTATTTTTTTCTACTCAGTCCCGAAAGATTTGGCAAGAAGCAACGCACAGCCTGCCCCGACTTATTGGGGACTTCGTCTTAGCGGATGCTAATCAGAACAATATCAGCAGTTCAAATGCTCTGAACAAAGAGGACTTTCTAAAATTACTCATGGCTCAAATGAAAAATCAAAATCCACTTGAACCGATGAACAATCAGGAATTTATCGCACAATTAACCTCTTTCAGTTCGCTGGAACAGCTAGAAAATTTAAACCAAAGAACCAGTTTATCAGTGGAATTACAGAAGTCTCAGATTAATACCGCCGCGATGGGTTTAATCGGCAAAAAAATAAAAGCGCCAGGCGATATAATAGAGCTAAAGGAAGAGACGCCAGTAGATATCTCTTATGAACTAGAAGCTGATGCGAATGTCACAATTAACATTTACGATAGTAGCGATAAACTGGTAAAAACTATTAACGCCGGCATTCAAAAAGCGGGTGAAAACCAGCTAGTCTGGGATGGCACAACAGATTCAGATAAAAAATTGCCCCAAGGGATATATACTTACGAAATTATATCTACTGGGTCTGAGGGTGAGCCTGTTTCAGTGAAAACATTCATGTTTGGTCAAGTTGAAAAGATACAGTTTGATAATGGCAGCGCCTTGCTATTTGTCGGCAATAGAGAGATAGCTTTGTCAGATGTACACACAGTATCTAGGTAGTTTCATTCAGATCAGAAAGGAAAGGAACGATTTACTATGATTAGCTCTTTATTTTCAGGACTTTCTGGAGTGCGCAGTTGTCAAACACAATTAGAAGTTATAGGTAACAACATCTCTAATACCAATACTATCGGCTTTAAAGCTGGAAGAGTGACCTTCAACGATATCTTTAACCAGACTTTGCACAGCGCCAAAAATTTATCCGGCAAATCAGGCGGTATCAATCCGCAGCAATTGGGACGAGGAGTTAAAGTCGGAAGTATCGACACAATCTTTACTCAAGGAAGCTTACAATTTACCAATAAGAATACTGACCTCGCGATTGTCGGAAATGGATTTTTCACCCTAAGCGATGGCGTCAATCAATATTTTACACGCGCCGGGGCTTTTGATATAGATGCCGATGGTTATCTCATCGGTGCGAACGACCTGATTGCACAAGGCAAAATAGCGACAAATGGTATCATCGTACCAGGCGCGTCAATGGAGGATATCCGCTTGCCAATTGACGCCAAATTACCACCCCAAACCACAACAATGATAGCGCTACAAGGTAATTTGGATTCCAGTCTATCAGCGACAACAGAAATTCACACCGCCGCTGATGCTTTTACCAAAGCGGTTTCTACTGAGACGGCGGTAAATGAACTTGTACAAGTACATTCTGCTCTTGATAATGGAGATAAAATTGTCATCTCTGGAAGCAGAAACGATGGTACAGAAGTAAGTGCCGAATATACTTACACCGATGGTGACACGCTGAAAAATATTCTTGACGCAATTGAGACGGCTTTCGGCGGCGATATTACAACTGAAATCGTTGACGGTCGAATTGTCATAACGGATACAACCGTAGGCGAGAGTAAAACAAGCATCAATCTATCTTTTGTAGACCAGGGAGCAAAGAGTAGTATCGCCCTGCCATCATTTATCCGCACCGTTGAAGGGACGCCGGACACAAATCAGGTCCACACAACGACAATGCCGTTCACCGCTGTAGCTGATATAAACACAGATTTCGAGGAGCTCTCTGAAGTAACCGAAGCGCTCGATGATGGCGACCAGATTCAGATTACAGGCGTTACTAATGACGGCACACCTATCTCCGCGACCTATACTTATACTAGCGGAGATACATTGCAAAATCTTTTAGATTCTATTAATACAGCCTTTGATGGAACCGCTATCGCTGCCTTAATTGATGGCAAGATTGTTCTCCGAGACATGACCCCTGGTACAAGCCAAACGGCAATAAATTTATCTTTTATCGACCAAGGTAATAATAGTAATATCAAACTGCCGTCTTTCAATACTGTCGAAGGAACTAATTCAGAAAGCGTAGATATTACTTTTAATGTATTCGATTCAGCAGGGAATACCCACGCGATTACGATTAACTTTAGTCCAAATGGCGACAATAATTGGTCTTGGGAGGTTTCGATAGAGACATTAGACGCAACCGTAATTAGCGGTAAAAGTGGCGTCGTAACCTTTAACCCCGATGGTTCTCTCTCATCTTTTAATTATGATGGCGGTTTGACAGCTTTTACCTTCAACCCCGGAAATGGCGCTGATGAAGTATCTATCACTTTAGATTTTGGCTCCTTAGGGCAATTTGATGGGATTACAAACCTTCCCTCCGGCTCAACAATCATGGTCGCGGAACAAGATGGATATCCTGCTGGCGTTTTGGAAAGCTTCAATATCGATGACGCTGGTGTAATCCATGGTGTTTTTTCCAACGGGGCAACACAAGTTCTGGCTCAATTGACCTTGGCTAATTTCAGTAATCCCGCTGGCTTGACGAAAATCGGCGAGAACCTATTGATTACATCAGCTAACAGCGGACAAGCTTATTTTGGCGACCCGGGCACAGAGGGATTGGGTCTAATCTCTTCAGGCAGCTTAGAACTTTCTAACGTCGCGCTGGCAGAGGAATTTACCAACATGATTATCGCGCAACGCGGCTTCCAGGCTAACGCTAATGTAATTACTACGACTGATACTATTTTGGGTGATATAATCAACTTGAAGCGAGGATAAAAAAATGAAAAATGTAACATTTTATTACAGAGTTAAACAGCGTAGTGATATTCCCATTGCGTTCATCGTTTTAAGTATTCTATTGGTCATGGTAATTCCACTGCCGACATGGCTTATTAGCTTCCTCATTGTCTGTAACTTCACCGCGTCCTTTATTATCCTGATGATGTCGCTTTATACCTTCAGACCGTTGGATTTTTCAGTCTTTCCATCACTGCTCTTGATTCTAACTCTATTTAGGTTGTCATTGAATATCTCTTCCACTCGTTCTATTTTATGGAAAGCCGAAGCTGGCGCTGTTATCAACGCCTTTGGGCACTTTGTCGTCCGCGGTGACTATGTTATTGGATTTGTCGTCTTCCTACTGCTGGTAGTTATCCAGTTTGTGGTGATTACAAAAGGCGCATCGCGCATCGCAGAAGTCGCCGCTAGGTTTAACCTGGATGCGATGCCAGGGAAACAGATGAGCATTGACGCTGATTTGAACGCGGGTCTAATTACCGAAGAGGCGGCTCGTAGACGGCGTGAAATCATCGCTCAGGAAGCCGATTTTTATGGCGCGATGGATGGAGCTAGCAAATTCGTCCGTGGGGATGCAGTGGCGGGAATTATTATCACCATCATTAATATATTGGGCGGTTTCATCATCGGGACGACGAAGCATCAAATGCCCCTGAGCCAATCAGCAGTGACGTACACAATTCTGACCATTGGAGATGGTTTAGTCTCTCAAATACCAGCGTTAATTATTTCAACAGCTGCCGGAATTGTAGTCACAAGGGGCGCCACATCAGATTCAGATTTTGGTAGAGGCTTAAGCGCCCAAATATTTGCTAAAATTCCTCCAATCGCGATTACATCGGTAATTCTGGCTGTTCTGGCAATAGCCTTGCCAGGTTGGCCGACTAAACTACCATTCGCCCTCCTTTCAGGCGCGACAGGACTTATCGCTTACAGAATGTTGCGTCGCAAAGATGAACCCTCAGAGATAGAATATGAAGCAGCAGATGCCAAAATTACGACAGAAGATGAGTTGGAAGAAGAGATTAGAAATGTACTTCACGTTCATCCAATGGAGATTATGGTTGGCTTTGGACTTCTGCCCATCGTCAGTACAGAGCAACCCGATAACCTCTCAGATAAAATCTCGCGTATTCGACGTGAATTCGCAATAGAACGGGGCTTTCAGGTGCCCAAAATCCGTGTTCGCGATAACGCACAATTGAAATCCAATCAATATGCAATTTTAATCAAAGGCATTGAAGTTGCATCAGGCGAATTAATGCTGAATCAATACTTAGCAATGAATCCAGGCGGCGATATCGCCGAAATAGAAGGTATTGAAGTGAACGAGCCCGTTTTTGGACTTGAAGCCCTATGGATTACAAAAGAACAGAAAGAAGAGGCGGAGATTGCCGGTTACACTGTCGTGGACGCTGTAAGCGTTATGGCTACCCATATCAAAGAGGTGATTAAAGCGCACGCGCATGAATTAATGGGGCGTCAAGAGGTGAGGGAACTGTTGGATAAAATCAAGGAAGACCATCCCGTCGTCGTGGAAGAATTAGTACCAGATATACTATCTGTGGGTATAGTGCAAAAGGTGCTACAAAATCTCCTGAGCGAATCTGTCTCTATACGCGATAGTATAACTATTTTGGAAACTCTAGCCGACTATGGACCTCAAACTAAAGATGTCATCGTTCTCACCGAAGCTGTACGTGAAGCTTTAGCGCGGCATATTTGCCAGCCGTATATAGATGAAGACGGTACTCTCTCTGTTTTGACACTAGATGAACAGTTGGAGGCGTTACTCAAATCCCAAATCATCACTT
>DTYX01000756.1 GCA_012961655.1 Candidatus Poribacteria bacterium | reverse complement strand
CCTGGGGGTCAAAAGCATCAATCACCGTGCCTATAGGCGCTGGCTGTCCGTCGATTGTTACTGCGCCAAAGAAGTCACACCATCGGTCGGTCATGAAAGTCTTCGGGATAGTGAATCGCAAGTAAATATCATCAGCGACATCGTTTGGCCCAGCCCAAATCCAATAGGCTGTGCAATCTGGGTCTTTTAGAACCTTGCGCATTTCATCTGCTGCAAACCCCCAGATTCCACCACCAAATTGCTCCATTTGGGTTGCTCTTTCCCATTTGCTATCATCAAATCCGGGCTGTTCCCAACCGTCCTCCCTATCGGCAAGCGGCGGGCCAGCGTTGGCTTTCCAATTTGCGTCAGAACCGAAATAGCGTCCATCCTCTAACACTATATCGACCAGCGCTCCACCGCGACCTGAGTCGCCTGGCTCTGCGTCGTGAACGTACACTGCTATCACTGCGCTTCCGTTTTTCAGAGTGAATTCCGAAACGCTGGGGACTTGCCAATCCGTACCCTCAACGACCTTCTTACCATTCACGAAGGCAACCCATGAATTATCACCACTTATTCTGAGCTTGCCTTTTTGCGCGGTGGCGACAAAGACGTTCAGAACGCAAAAAACGGCGATTGTTATGGTTAATAGAGGTTTAATGTATCTTAACATTTTTAAGCTCCTTACAGGTAGTCTTTATGAACTATACTAAAAAAGACGTGCCTGCTTCAGTATACATCATCGTGTTTACCAATATTACAAAGCATTAAGCCTGCTACTCCTTTCAGGCTAAAGCTTTATTTTGGCGTCAAGTCATCCCAGCCGTTTCGCTGTTTAATTCAGCACGCAAAAGGTCAGCGACTTCATCTGCCAAGTGGAGTTGGTCGCTCAAAATCCGGAAGTGCTTCCGCCAGCGCTCAAGAATTTCATCATCCTTGTAAACCAATAGATGCGACTTTGCCGCCCACGCATGCTGTAAAGTAGTTCGAATCTGAATTTCACACGGAACGGGTGAATCCCGTCCTTCCTGCCAATAAAGCGCGTTGATGTGAAGAGAACGATATCCTGTGGCTTTGGGGTTAGTAATGTAATCTTCAAATTTTGGGCGTGTGTTTAATTCAAGCCCCGGCAATTCGCGTAACACCGCAATAACATTGGGAATATCGCTCAAAAAGTGAATAATAATGCGGAAACCGATGATATCTAAAATTTCTTCTCGAAGTTGCTCTAACCCAATACCCTTCCGCACTATTTTTTCCTTAATGCTCTCTGCGTTTTTTAATCTCCCTTCAACCCGGTCAATTATTTCTTTGCGTTGTTCAAGTGGTTCGAATAGAAAAGTCAAATCGTCGAATGCATCCAGGTATTCTTCACTTAGAATATGCTGAATAGCTTGATTGAAATCTTCCTCATTGTGTATATTTACCAAGCCATCTACCCCCTCTCTTCGCTTTCCGGTCCTCTGTTGTAATTCCACTCTTCTGATTCAAAGGTAATTGCCCCTTTAGCCCAATCAGGAAAGTTTCTCAGGAAATCTCTCGGAGAGTAAGCACTGCCAATAAGTATTTCATAATCTTTGCGAGGATATACCTTGTAAATCTTTTCATAGACATCTCCGACTACCTGGGAAAATCGGACACCATCAGGTAAGTTTCTGGGAACAAAATACGCTTTGATAATCATCTGGTCAGATTCTCTTCGAACCATTATAAATATTTTCTTATCGTCCATTTTTGTCACCCTTTTCTTGTTTTTTGACATATTGCTCCTCTTTTCTCTGTACCTATTTTCTAAGATTTGAATGATGAGTTCCTGCTCTTCTAAGGGCATCATATCCACCTCTTCTAATACTTCGTTAAAAATATCCTGAGATAACATGAATGACGTACCTCCCTTTTACTTCAGTGACTCTTAATGTCCCCCCAGGTGACAACTAATTTACCTATGGGAGTCATAGGAGTAGCCACTATAATCTTAGAACGAGTGGTTTTGCCGTTAAAGTCAATAGCTTGCAGGTAATAAAAGTATGTCGCACCTTTGGAAATATTATCATCTATGTATTCATAACTTTTGCTGATAGCAGAATCCCCAGCGCCCTTTATCAAAGCGGAGTTTATCTTTACATATTTGCCGTTTCGCTTCTCGCTCCTGAATATATTCCAACCGAGATTAGCCATCTCCGCTTCCGTGTTCCATTTGAGGATGATTTCATCACTTCCAATTTTAGCAGTGAATGAAGACAACGTCACGGGCAAACTTCCTTCATAACCTATCGCCCAGATTGAGAAGTCGCTGATGGTCGTAGACAGCGTGTTGTTGGCAGGGTCTCGGGTAGTGGGCATCGTCTTCCAAGCCATTTCATTGTATTTACCTATCTTCAGCCTCGCTTCATTCAAACCCGCGCCTGTTATCTCTTCATCGGTATAGTTAAAACTCAACGTTGCCGAGAATGCGCCGCCGGCATCGGAGATTATCTCCCAGTAATGAGGCAAGACATCGGGGCCAGGAACATCAGGCGGCGGGATGTCGTATCTTTTAACGGTTACTTCGCCTGCAAAACCCGACGACTTGATGACGTCAAATTGGATCGCGACACCTGTGACATCGAAAATAATCGGTCTGGGGTCAGCGCCGTCTAATAGCTTCGTCGTCTCTAACGGCACTCCTGATACAGCCGATAGGTCAACTTTCTGAATGCTATCTTGAAACCATTGCGGAGATGAAGGATTCGTTGTGGTGGGAAAATTATTGATGTAGAAAGTGATAACGTCTCCAGCAGATGCTCCTTCGTCTACATCGGGCGTCTGGGTGGTGTCATCGCCATAAACATGCATATAGCCATAGATGCCTGTAGTATGAACAGTAAATTTACCACACCAAACACCCTGTGGGTCATAAGTTCTAATTTCTGTGCCGACAGGAGCCGGTTCACCGTCGAGCGTGACATCGCCCCAGAAATCCATCGAAAAGGGGGCGGGGATTACATCTCCGCGCGCCATAACGGTCAATAACAGCATAAACAACATGCAAACGACAATAGGAAACGCTCGTGTCATATATCCTCCTTAGCAGTTGTAGCCCAAATTTCCGTTCGTAGTAGCGCAATTTATTGCGCGTCAAACGACGGCGATAAATCGCCTTACTACGAACGG
>DTYX01000755.1 GCA_012961655.1 Candidatus Poribacteria bacterium | reverse complement strand
GTGGCGGTAGCGTCGCCTCGTAGCGTCATCCCTCTGTGGTGACAACTGGCTAAACTTCATGGCGGGACAGAGCCACGCCGCTATGTCTTCAACCCAGTTCCCAGATCCGAGTTTCCAGTTCCATGTTTTACGCTGGCAGATAAAAGTGCAAGATCCTTTTTGCAAACTTACTTATTATATTAGGAGGTCAAAAATGAAACCTAAAGTCTATGTTACCCGAAGGCTGCCACAGCCTGCCTTAGACCGATTAGAAGAGGTTTTTGAAATGGAGGTAAATCCGGAAGATAGGGTTTTGACCAGAGAAGAACTTCTCGAAAATGTCAAGAAGTGCGATGTTCTCTTGTGTCTTCTGACGGATGATATTGACGCTGAGGTAATGGATGCCAATCCCAACCTGAAGGGGATTTCCAACTACGCTGTGGGATTTAATAACATCGATGTTGGCGCCGCGACTGAGCGTAAGCTGCCAGTCTGTAATACGCCCGGTGTGTTGACGGATACAACCGCGGATATGGCATGGGCGTTGATGTTTGCCGCGGCGCGAAGAGTTGTGGAATCCGATGTATTTACACGCGCGGGCAAATTTAAAGGTTGGGGACCTATGATGTTTCTTGGTTGTGACATCTATGGTAAAACTCTCGGCGTTGTCGGCGCAGGTCGCATCGGTGATGCCGTCGCAAGAAGGACTGTTGGATTCAACATGAAAGTTTTGTATTACGATGTAGTGCCGAATGAAAAGCTAGAACAAGATATTGGCGCTAAACGCGTTGAACTGGATGAATTGCTAAAGGAAGCTGATTTCGTCTCGGTTCATGTCCCGCTGATGCCCGAAACGACCCATTTTATCAGCGAACGCGAACTGAAACTGATGAAGAAGACAGCGATTCTGATTAACAATTCTCGTGGTCCTGTGGTCGATGAGAAAGCGTTGGTCGAAGCCCTTAAGAGCGGCGAGATAGCTTATGCGGGACTGGACGTGTTTGAGGACGAACCTGAACTAGCGCCAGGTCTGGCGGAACTGGATAACGTTGTGCTCACACCCCATACATCCAGCGCTACCGTTGAGACGCGCACCAAAATGGGAATGCTGGCGGCGGAGAACGCCATTGCCATCATTGAAGGTAAGCGACCGCCTCACATCGTTAATCCAGAAGTTCTTGAAGCGTGATAAGTGATGAGTGGTGAGTGATGAGTGATTCACCTCTCACTTATCACTCATCACGTTTCATCCGTCATTGTGACTCATGACTGATACCTGTCAATCGTCATTTTAAGGAGCTTTTGCGCGCATGAAAGTTATTGGAATAATTCCCGCCAGGTATAAATCAAGTAGATTTGAAGGTAAGGCGTTGGCGAATATCCTCGGCAAACCGATGGTGCAGCGCGTCTATGAGCGAGCCGTTCAAGCGGAAACATTAGATGATGTAATCGTCGCTACGGATGACGAGCGTATCTTTGATTGCGTCAAAAAGTTCAATGGGAAAGTTGTCATGACTTCGGTTGATTGCCCAACGGGAACGGATAGAGTCGCGGAGGTCGCCGCTGACGAGCATAGAATTTTTTCATTGCAAGATTCTGATATTATCGCCAATGTGCAGGGCGATGAGCCATTGCTTGAGCCCGCTATGCTCGACTCTATGATTCGACCGTTTTTTGCTGACCCGTCTCTTCAGGTCAGTACGTTAGCGCAACTTATCTCCTCGGAGCAGGATTACCGCAACCCGAATGTCGTTAAAGTCGTTACAGATAAAAATGGTTTTGCGATGTATTTCTCAAGAGCGCCGATTCCTGGTACCAAGGCTCGAAAATGGCATGAAGGCATAAAATCATACAGGCATATCGGATTATACGCTTACAAAAGAGATTGTTTGTTAAAATTTATCAAGATGTCCCCCGCGCGGTTTGAGCAGATTGAAGGATTGGAACAGTTGCGATTTTTGGAAAATGGTATTCCCATTAAAGTTGTGGAGACGCAATATTCGACAATTGGAGTAGATACGCCATTAGATTTGCAGAGGGTAATCGAGGTTTTAAAAAAGGGAGGTTAATACCGATTTTGGATCGCGTGAATGGCAAAACGGTAAGAAGGCGGAGGGCTTGGATTCCGAACTCCGAATTCCGATTATAGGAGACACCGATGGTTAAATATATTTTTGTCACAGGAGGAGTTATTTCGTCGGTTGGCAAAGGGATTACGACTGCGTCTTTGGGGAGAATTCTCATCGATAGAGGTTACAATGTGATGGTGCTGAAAATCGACCCATACATTAATACTGACGCAGGAACAATGAATCCATTCCAGCATGGCGAGGTTTTTGTAACGAACGATGGCGCTGAGACGGACCTGGATTTAGGGCATTACGAGCGGTTTATGGGCATCGACTTGAACAGATATTCTAATTTTACGTCGGGTTCCGTATACAGCACCGTTATCCAAAAAGAACGGCTCGGGGAGTATCTCGGTCAGACGGTTCAACTTATACCTCATATCACCGATGAAATAAAAGAAAGAATCTACAAACTTGGCAGGGATAGTGGAGCGGAAGTGCTTATCACAGAGATTGGCGGAACTATTGGCGATTTTGAAACACCACCTTTTGTAGAGGCTATCAAGCAGATTGGGATGGAAGTTGGACGAGAAAATGTACTCTATATCCATGTGTCGATGACAGTTCTGGGGCCAAGCGGCGAAATCAAGACCAAGCCCACTCAACATAGCATCAGAGCTCTATTAGGGTTGGGTATTCATCCAGATATTCTCATCTGTCGCACCAGCAAGGTTTTAGATGTACAGACTCGCAGAAAACTCGCCATCCACTGCGGCATGCCTGAAGAAGCGTTGATAGAAGGCAGAGATACGAAAATGATAGAAGAGATTCCCCTAAGATTTGAGAAACAGGGGATAGCGCGCATCGTTATGAAAAAGCTTGGGCTTGAGGACCGCCCGATTATCACAGACGAATGGGAACAGATGGTCAACAGACTCAAAAATCCTCGGCATACTGTTTCA
The DNA here is from genome assembly GCA_012961655.1 of Candidatus Poribacteria bacterium. Classification (GTDB taxonomy): domain Bacteria; phylum Poribacteria; class WGA-4E; order DTYX01; family DTYX01; genus DTYX01. Next base: position 1,138 of record DTYX01000755.1, on the reverse strand, counting down.
ATCGCCATCGTTGGCAAATACACCAAAGGTTGCGATGCTTACATGAGCGTTGTCGAAGCATTGAAGCATGGAGGCATCGCCAATGACGCCGCGGTAAAGATTAAGTGGGTTAGTTCCGACCGACTCGCTAAAAAAAAGGGGCACGAAAGTTTACAGGATTTAAAACAGAAATTTGGTGATGTCGATGGCATTTTGGTACCCGGTGGCTTCGGATATCGAGGTATCGAAGGCAAGATAGCGGCGGCTAAATACGCTAGAGAAAACAGGGTTCCTTATCTTGGACTCTGCCTGGGGATGCAATGTATGGTTATTGAATTCGCTCGCAGTGTCGCGGGATTGAATAACGCCAATAGTTCTGAGTTTGACCCCGATACTCCTTATCCGGTAATCGACCTAATGCCCGACCAGGAAAACATTGAGAATATGGGTGGCACAATGCGCCTGGGGCTTTATCCTTGCGTTTTGGAGCCAGGAGCCAAAGCGTATCAAGCATACCAACAACCCATCATACTCGAACGCCATAGACACCGATACGAAGTCAATAACGCTTATCGAAAAAAGCTGACTGAGCTTGGCTTATACGCCAGTGGTGTCTCTCCAAATAAAGAGTTGGTGGAAATAGTCGAAATTCCCGACCATCCGTGGATGGTCGCTTCCCAATTTCATCCGGAATTCAAATCTAAACCTCTCGACCCACATCCTCTTTTCAGAGATTTCATCGCGGCATCGCTAAAATTTAAGAATTGATAATAAAACGACCGGTCTGGCGCCTTGTACCTTGGACACCAGGTACTGTCTTAATTCCTAATTCCGAAATCCTAAAGGGGGGTGATTAAAATGGCTAACAGTAAGAAAGCGCACCGCAAGAAAGTCAAAAGACATAAACAGAAAAAATTGCGCAAAAAGATGAGACATCGTAATAAGCGATAAGTAAGCTTGTGGAATAAAACTGCTTTCTGGCGAATTATAGACCTTTTTAAATACTTTGGAAGGATGGAAGGCGGCCATCCATCTTTCCACTCCTCTCCTCTGCGCCTACATCAGGGTAAAGGACACCGATGCTTGATTTGATATTTACGTTGCCACTTAACTGAGGGGCAGCCATTATTCCAAGTACAGAGAGTTGTGGTGCAGGTTT
>DTYX01000754.1 GCA_012961655.1 Candidatus Poribacteria bacterium | reverse complement strand
TTAACTGCTCTAAGTGGCGTCCCCGCCACGATACCGCAGGCGGGGACGCCTGCTTGAGCGCGGGGACGCTTCACTTCGCTGCGTTCAGCAATTTATAAACTGTCACGCACACATCCAACTTCCATTGGAGATGTGGCCTTTCCGGGGGTATAAAAAATGCAATATTCCTCCAATGAATATACTATTCCGAAGAGTTTAATTGACGAAGTACGCGATCAGACTGATATTGTGCAAGTCATTTCGGAACATGGCATCCCTTTGCGGCGCGCTGGTAAGAGTTATAAGGCTCCTTGTCCCTTCCACGATGAACAGAATCCCTCGTTTTCTGTTTCACCTGAGAAGCAATTTTTTTACTGTTTCGGATGCCAAGCCAGCGGAAACGTATTTCACTTTTTGCAGAAATTCGATGGTCTCACCTTTGTTGAAGCAGTTAAGACACTTGCTGAAAGGGCAGGCATAGCCCTACCTGGGCAGACCAGCCAATTCAGCCGCGCGCAATCGACCCTTCCCGCCCTCAAAGAGTTGAATCAATTTGCGTTGAATTATTTTCATCAACAGTTGTTAAATTCCAAAATTGGCAGTCGAGCATTATCCTATCTCAAAAATCGCGGTATTACCTCTAAAACTATCATGACATTTAAACTCGGATATGCTTTACCCTCCTTTAGCGATTTTCTCAAAGCGGGCGCGAGGGCTGGGTTTTCCCAACAAGTTATGCTTGATGGAGGATTCATTAAATCGAAAGAAGGGAAGCCTTATGACGCTTTTCGAGGTAGGATTATGTTCCCAATTTTTAGCGATTACGGCGACCCGATAGGTTTTGGCGGCAGGGCGTTGGATGACGATAATCTGCCGAAATATCTGAATTCCCCTGAAACGTTACTATATCACAAGGGCAAAGTGCTCTATAATTTGAACCTCGCCCGACAAGCCTTAACCCTTCGAGCGAGAGAACAAAAATCCAGACAGGTGATTCTCGTCGAAGGATATTTTGATGCCATAATTCCCTATCAATTCGGAGTTCCGAATATCGTCGCATCCTCCGGAACAGCCTTTACCGAAGACCACGCTCGTTTGCTTAAACGATATGCTGATGAAATCGTCATAATGTATGATGGAGATACCGCTGGACTGAACGCCACGCAACGCGGGTTAGATTTACTTGTAAAGCAAGGGCTCAGGGTTAAAATTGCTCTGCTACCTAGGGGCTCCGACCCTGATAACTTTATCAGAGCCCACGGCGCCGATGCATTTAATAAGTTAGCAGACACGGCTGTCGATTTCGTCGATTTTCAGATTCGTATGGTTTGTCGGAAAAAAAATTACCGTAGTATCGAAGCGAAAGTACAAGCTGCTCAGGAACTATGTTCAATTTTATCCAATATCAAGAATCTTGTAGCGCTGAATGAATATGTCAAACGAACGGCAGTCGAGTTAGAAATTGACGAGGCTATCCTGTGGCAAGAACTTAGAAAACTGGGCGTCGTAATCCATAAACCCCCGAAGACTTTTATTAAATATAGGACTAAAGAAAAACCGCGAGAGAGCCTTGAGCGTCAATTGTTGGAATGTTTACTGCAACGTCCCGATTTAATTTCACAAGCGACAGCGCAGTTAAATTACAAAGATTTCTCCAATGAAAATTATTCTAAAATCGCCGAAATGCTCTTTAAAAAATCGGGAAATGGCGGTAATATCCGAGTGCAGGACTTGATTGACGATTGCAAGGATGAAAAAGTTAGGGGTATAATTTCTAACTTATTTTTGCAATCTCATCATCCTCCAAACTTGGAAGCAAATGTCAACGGATGTATCAGAAAACTTAAAAATTTTATCAGGCGTGAATTTATGCATTCACGAATTGCAGCAAGTAACGCAGAAGAAGATGACTTGACACTTCTCAAAGAACTTGTCGGTCTTTCAACCCGTGGAAACTGAATTAAAGTAACTCCTGAACAAACACTCAAGGGCAATTGATAAGGAGCTTCTCATGAAATCGAAAAAGAGAATTAATTATGAAGAACATAACGATGTATCCGCATTAGAAGAGTCGAATGATGAGATGGATTTCTCAGAAGATTTCGACGAATCTGATGAATTCACTACTCCTGAGGATGATGCTTTCGAGTTAAATATTAAACCTGAAAGCATTTCTGATATTGACCCAGATAGTAGTTCTGAAAAAAGTAGTACAACAGATGACCCTGTAAGAATCTACTTGCGCGAGATGGGGCAAGCGCCTTTGCTCTCGAGAGAAGAAGAGATAGAATTGTCACAGCAAATTGAAAAGGGGCAGAGAATTATACAAGAAGCCATTCTGGAAACCCCCTTTGCAATTACTGAATTTAAAAAATTGCTCAATAACATCCTGATTGGAAAACTCAAAATCACGGATGTTATTAATTCAACCTTTGATAATGCTTTTATGGGAGAGGAGGAAGCAAAATATCTCGAAACTATTGAGGAATTGATAAAATTTTTCAAAGAACTTGAGCTTGAAATATGTACTCAAGAGCTGAAATTAAAAGA
>DTYX01000753.1 GCA_012961655.1 Candidatus Poribacteria bacterium | reverse complement strand
TCCTGCGCCGACTTGCGGCACGCCCGGCGCAAAACAGCGTTCGACGGCGCGCGTGGCAACTGCCGCAGGTTCGGCTAAAACGCGAATCTTTTCGGGGATTTCATTGGGAAGTTTAAAAACCCATGACCTATTGTGAATATAAGTATATTGCGCGGCATTTCCAGTGAGATATGGCGGTTCTTCACAATTGGAAAAACCGTAGATAATCCGGTTTGCGCATAGCGCCGGTCTATGTGGCGTATGCAAACAGAAATAGCATTTGCCGCAGCCATGCGAACCTGGCGCCACCGTGATTTTATCGCCGATTTTAATTGGACCGCCCACAACTCTCATCGCTTCGTTTGCCAACGGGCCAATCTCTTCCACAGCGCCCGTGACCTCATGTCCAGGCATAACGGGAAATTTTAGCGATGTATGTCCCAGGTACATGTGCTTATCGCTGCCGCAAATACCTAATTGGTCTACTCTCATCAATAACGCGTTATCGGCAATCTTCGGCCGTGGAAAATCCTGTATCTCAATTTTCCCAACTTCGACCATAACAGCCGCTTTGACTTGTGACATGATTACACTCCTTTTTCTAACTTGGGTCGAGGTTAAGCGCCTCAAACTTTAATAAGTCTCATATGCATTAAACCTGAAACGTGATGCGTGAAACGTGAAAAGCGAATCGCTCAATTTATCCATCCTTGCGGTTACCAATTTTGATGATTTGCTACATTCTACGCGTTTACTGTTTTTATTCTCCCAATACTAACGCCGAAAGCATCAGATTAGCATGATAGCTTTCGCCTGTTTCTATAGTTCCTTGTTCGCCGAAGGCGAGAAGTCCGATTGCCGGGACATCTCCAGCGGCATCTTCAATTTGTGAAGATACTTCGTTCATTCGCTCTCCAATTGCCATATTGCGTCCGGCGCAATGCACCAGTAAAACTCCCGCTGGTTTCTCCACTCGCTTCGCTGCTTGCGATACCACAGATTTTACTCCGGTGATTAACTCATCGATGTTCGCTCCTAACAGTTCTAACTCATCGCCCTCGGAGTAATTCACAAATATCCCAATCTCACCCGAACCCGTAGCGTCCGCCGGATGTGCAACTTGATAGAAATCCCCGATTTGCCTGGCTACAGGCGCTGTAACACTCTCGATAAGTATTGCTTCTCTGAGTTCAGATTCCGGTTTTCCGAGCCATTTGGAATAGACGGAAAGAGCGGGCTGATTGTCTAATTCGATAAGAGTTCTCCCATCAATCTTGGTAATTTTCGCTTTTTTTCCTGTGGGTTCATAAGCTCCAGAAAATACGTGTCCAATCTTAACACCTGACAATGCGGCGACGGTTACTCCGTTTGAGAGTATCTCACCATTGGCAAACTGACGCCAATTACCTTCGAGGGTATTGTCCGCCGAACTGCCACCCATTATCGGGATGCCCTTGGATACTTGCTTAATGCCTTCCATGACCGCTTCCTCATTGCCAGGCGCGGACATCATCAGCAAAACATCCGGTGAACCCTTGGGTTGAGTGCGAAGCGTATCGAAACCTTCGATTTGTTCAATGGCATCTTTAGCTGCTTTCAATCCCGCGGCTTGAGGGTCATCACCGAGTTCTGCGCTGCCGACGCCCGCCTGAATGCCGCTGATGAGCATAATTCCCAGAGCCCCTTGCTCTCCGCTGACCAATCCAGTTGGGCTGATAATTCCCGCCGAAGATGTTCCACCCCAGAGGGGCACATCCGCCAATTTTTCCTGAACAGCGGCCACGACTTTTTCAACATTGTAATCCACAGTTGAAGGAAGTATCGCCAGATTCGGCTTTCCTTCCAACTGTCCCAACGCGGCTTCTACCGCCTCCGCGACCGCGGAGGCTCCATTCGCAATTGTACTGAATCCTACACTTATTTTGCTCATTTTTTTCTCTCCTTTCTCCAACACGAGCTTTCTCAGAAAGTCTGTGTGGAGTACAGATTAATATTCAACAAACTCCCTTCTTCTAAGCCCCTCTAAATCAAGTGTCCCATTTTGGGGGTCGAGTCTTATCTCCCACTGTTCCATCGTGCGAGCGCCAATGAGGATGTCTAAATCATACCCATCAACTTTACCAAGTTTATCTATGGGGACGGCGTCGGTGGCGAAATCTAATCCTTCGATTTTCCCTTTGATAAGGCAGATTTCTCGGATTGCCAGGGTTCGTCCGCCTATAGCGGACGATAGGAGGGGAAGGCATTTTTATCCTCGGAGCATCTTGTGCTAAACTTGAACGCACGTATGTATAAAGAGCGCCAGTATCGAACAGCGCTACAGTGGGAACTCCCTCAATTTCAATAGTCTTAATGATTCGTGACATGATTTTCACCTCCCTGATACCTTCGTCTTCCATACTTAATTTCGATTGAGAAATGAACGAACCGTGTGGATACTATTCAGGAATCTGAATTCCCGCATACGGATACACCGCCACCGTGACATTTTTTCGATCCTGATATTCGCGCATGACCTCGTTCATCAACTCCGCCCATGAATTGAAAAACAGACAATTTGGGAGAATTTCATACGCTTCTTTCGGACCAATGAAGGGAGAAAACATTATAAAATCCTTGCGCTCTTGATTTGACACAGATTGCTCCCCCTTTATTAAAGGGGGCTGGGGGGATTTCCCTTGTTGTAGCGCCTTAATTCGCTTGAGACCTGGTGTCGGAGGACTGCTGTAAAGCCTGTGATAGCCGGTTCCCTCGGGACATCCTGCGATTAAAATTTTCGTACCACCTTCTCTGACGGCACCAAATGGCCATGCACCGCACATCGCATAACGCAAAGTTAGGTCTTCAGGATACGAGTTTGTCACTACGATATCGGGTTGCTGGACAAGGGACGTAACACAGCATTTGCGTGAAAATTCGACTGCCTGTCGATGAGCTTTGAGAACATCGCCGACAAATACGCCTGTTATCTCTCGTTGACTGTTAATCATTACGTTTACGATGGCGTTCAAGCCCATTTTGCAGGTTACTTCTTCGATATCTAAACGGAATTCGTTATCGGGGTTGCCGCCCCTGTCGGCGTCCTTTAATCCGCTGGTGTGGTGATGGCGGATGGTTTCAAGCGACGATACGCCCGGCAGAATCAATTTCCCCCCGCCGCTGAATCCCGCTCCGCCGTGAGGAATAACGGATCCGATTGTCAATTTCAAATCTCGAGCCATCACCTCTTCGTTGATGTATATCGGCGTGCCGTGCGATGTTTCGCCGAGATGGACAAAGCTCCCATCCAAATCGTGATTGATAACATGAAACCTGTTCACGATATCCGCGCCCAGCTTCATTACCATATCTATCCGATTCATCGGTCTGTGCGCTCCCAAACCGATGACAAATAATATATCGTCGTCCTCAACGCCGCCCGCTCGCAATTCTTCGAGGACAAACGGCGCCACGCGATGAGCGGGCGTGGGACGCGTCGTATCATCCACGATAATTACAGCGCTTTTGCATCCCTTCGCTTCGCTCAAGGACAAGCCTTTTGCGAGTTGAGAAATCATCGGCGAACCGATCGGCGAGTGCATCGCCGCCCGAATCTCGTAGTCGCTCAAAACAGGAGGCTGAAACTCCGGCTCCACAACAATAACGTTCCAATCATCGGGAAATTCTAACTCGACGTTTTTGTCATACCAAATTCCCGATGGAACTATGATTTGCATGGTTATCTCCTTGAGATGATTCACGTTTCACGATATATACTACTGCCCTCGAAAATTTGGAATTGGTGATACCTGATGCGTAATGCGTAATACGTAAATTTGTTTTATTACGTATTACGATTTACTGTTTCATAAACCTGTTGTGATATAAATGGCAATTTCATCTTTTCCCATATGAGGCTACAAAACATCCGCCTTAATAGTATTAGTCGTCCCTGGAATATCTATGGGAATGCCTGCGACTATCACTATGGTATCCCCGCAATTAGCAAGCCCTGACTTTAAAGCAGCATATTTTGCTTTGGCTATCATGTCATCGGTGTCCGTCGCTTGCTCAATCTTCAATGGGAATACACCCCAGATGAGGACAAGCCTCCTTAACACCTCTTCACTTGCACTGACGACGACAATAGGAGCATGCGGGCGATACTTGGCGACCATCCGCGCGGTCTGACCTGAGCGGGTGCAACAGATAATCGCTTTAGCGCCGACGTTTAACGCAACGTGACACGCCGCGTGGCTGATTGCATCGGCGATATCATGATAATCCGGCGTTATCTGCTTTTGCTGAAAAAGTTGAATATAGTCGATGTTTTCTTCTGCCCCGCCTGCCACTTCGTCCATAATGCGCGCCGCTTGCACAGGATATTTTCCAATCGCCGTCTCGCCAGATAGCATCACCGCATCGGTGCCGTCGAAGATGGCATTGGCGATGTCAGTTACTTCAGCGCGAGTGGGGCGTGGATTTTCAATCATCGATTCTAACATTTGAGTCGCTGTGATGACGGGCATGCCAACGGCGTTTGCTTTTTTGATAATCTGCTTCTGAACCGCCGGAATTTCTCTGATTGGAATCTCCAAGCCCAAATCCCCGCGAGCCACCATGATGCCGTCCACCACTTGAATGATTTCGTCGATGTTGTACAGCGCCTCACGCTTTTCGATTTTAGCGATGATGGGAATGTCAGCCTGACTTTCCTTCAGTACCCGCCGAGCTTTCAGCACATCTTCCCGATTGCGCACAAACGAAAGCGCAACCCAATCTACACCTTGCTGGATACCAAATTTCAAGTCATCTATATCCTTTTCCGTGACAGCCGGTGTGCTGAGAGATACGCCTGGGACATGGATACCTTTATTCGATGTTAATTCACCTCCTACGACCACCTCGCAATTGATGTCTGTATTATTAACACTAAGCACTTTCAATTCAAATTGTCCATCGGCGAGGAAGATGGTATCTCCGATTTTTACCTCTCTGGGTAGATTACGATATGTAATTGAGATTTCACATTCATCACCTGCAACAGGACGACTCGTTAGGGTGAATGGATTGCCTGGGGTTAGCAAAGCAGGCGCCTGTGCGATACTTCCAATCCGGAGTTTTGGGCCAGATAAATCTTGCAAAATGGCGACCGTTTGATTCATTTCAGTTGAAATTTGTCGAATTAGCTTAATGCGTCGAACGAAGGATTCACGCGTGTCATGCGAGAAATTCAACCTGGCGACATCCATTCCCACTTCGATTAATGCTCTGATAACGTCAGGAGATTCACTTGCCGGGCCGAGGGTGCAAATAATTTTTGTGCGTTTCATACTGTTATGTCCTTAAACTTTCGTGAGCCTTTGTTTATAACTTAAAGGGCGAAACATAAATAAAATGTAATACAATGTGTAAAAAAAAATCACGTATTACGCATTACGTTTTAATATTTTACCATAAGTCGAAAGCACTGAAAAGAAAAAAATTATTGACTGGCCGGGGAAAAAATGGTATCTTTAATCTTAATAAAAACAATATTTTTCATATTGGTTCAATAGAAATAGTCTGAGTCCTCCCGTTGTGTCTGTTGAGCCACATAGCAACCTAACCACAACATGGGGATGGGTCAAACGGGTTCGGTGAAGCCTAATAACAAGTTTGGACGCTCCATCTTTGATAAGCAGGTGCAAAGAAAATCACTTGACATTATTGGTCTTCCTAACAAAGGGTATTGTTGCCATGAATAAGCGCCATAGGAGAACGCTCAACGCGATTTTTGCACAGCCTATATCGGGTAATATCAAAAAGCCTTGGGAGCCGTTCTGAGTGAACGCGCTGGGTCGAGAGTGGCTGTGTTGCTTAATAATCGAGTTGCCGTGTTTCATCGTCCGCATCCGATTCCGAATATGGACAAGGGCGCCGTGAGAGATTTACGGAGATTTCTAGAAAATGCAGGGATTACGCTATGATTGAATACAAAGGTTATATCGGTGTAATCGAGTTCGATTCTGAGATTGACTCGTTTCACGGAACGGTAATCAATACAAACGACGTGATTACATTTTACGGGTCGTCAGTAGCGGAACTTCGGGAAGAGATGCGAAAATCGGTTGATGAGTACCTTGAGTTTTGCCGAGAACAAGGTAGAGAACCAGAACCACCGTTCTCGGGAAATAGGCGGCGTTGAAGGAAAACTATTCATACACGCACTATGAGACATTCATGTATAATATCGACCGACGAAAGCTACAACACACCTATTCAAAACACAAGCAAGACTTTGGCTTTACAGCGAATTGGAATCAGCGGATTGCGGCTCAATTTGAGCAAGCGATTCAAAACCATGTGAGCAATCCAGTAGTCCAACAAATCAAAGGAACCTATCGTGGAACAATC
>DTYX01000752.1 GCA_012961655.1 Candidatus Poribacteria bacterium | reverse complement strand
AGGAACGTCGAAAAGAGAACCAACACATACCCAGGCAGACCGAAGAGCCAGGCGGAAGTTACTTGTGCTGCGGATGGGCCTAGAACCTGGGCAAGAAGTCCCTCTCTGCCCAGCAAGCTAAACCACGATATCGCTGTTATGTAGGGCGGTACCAACAAGGGTATGGTGAAAAGTACGCTAAATACCCGACGAAACGGCAAATCGGTTTTAGCAAAAAGTATCCCCAGCGGCAGCCCAATCGCCGTGGTAAGCAGGGTGGTTAGCAGGGACAGAGCAAAGCTGTGCTCGATAAGTACCCACCCCTGCCCAGATGCCAATAAACCTCGATAGAAGGTAAGACTTATATGACCCTTCACTATCACGCTCCTGGCGAACATTACAAGAATGGGTAGAAGCCCTATCACCACTAAGAATATGACAACTGACACAAGAATAATGCGTTTACTCATCAGTAACCCACCCAGTTTTTCAGAAAGGGTTGTATTGCCTGTAACTTGCGGGCGACCTTGGCGTAATCGATATTCATAGTCTTGATTTGCTCGATGCTTTTGACTTCCGAGGGGGGTTCAACACCTGGATGCAGAGGAATCTGGGCGCAGTCGGCAAGGGCTAATTTTCGCTCTGTTTCCTTGGAAAGCAAGTAGTCGATGAGCTTTTTGGCATTATCAGGGTGTGGGGCTCCTTTGATTAGAACTGCCGCATTGGGCACTATCAGACAGCCGATATCGCCCTTTCCCTGGTCTGGATAGACCATTTCAACGGGCTTGCCCTGCCTGATACGATTAATCACATCATCGCTATCTACCAAACTGAAATCGAACTCTCCCGAAGCGACTAAGTCGGCGCTTTCACCGTTGTTTGTAGAAATTTTAACTTCGTTCTTTTTCATATCCTCCATGAACCTCTTTGCTCGGTCATCGCCCCAGATGGTGAAAAGCGCTGCCATTTGGTCCGTCGTTGTCCCGAAAAGTGGGTTAGTAATGACCGCCTTCCCTTTCCAACGAGGCTCGGTATAGGCATGGATTGATAGCGGCTTCTCCTTTATTCCCTTATGAACTACGAGTATCCTGGCTCTGGCGGAAAATCCGGTCCAATATCCTTCTGGTTCTTTGAAAATATCCGGGATACCCACAGCGTTGGGCGAAAAATAAGGGGCGGATATTCCTCGCTGTTTGAGTACCTCGGCGCGAATCGGTTCGTTAGCCCAGTAGACATCGGCCTGGGGGTTGTCCTTCTCGGAGATGAGGCGATTCATGGCGCCTGTGCTTTTGGCCTCCTCTGTGTCGTAAATTGCTTTAATCTTTATACCGGTTTCCTTCTCAAAATCCTTGAGTATGGGTTCTGAAAAGATTTGGTCTTCGCTGACGTAAACGACGACTTCATCGGCTTGTTTAGAACAGGAAATCAGAAGGAGGCTACCCAATAGAACAGAAATCGGATATTTTGCTATTTTTGCTATCATACTGAACTCCTTATCATTTGATAAAAAAGGGAGGTAAGCGCCCGGCTTACCTTCCCTCCGGTTAATTCTTGTTCGGACGAACGACGGGGGCAGAATCAACAACACACCTTAGTCATCGTCGTCCTCGCCCTCGTCTTCCTTCTCCACATTTTTGACAGTATCGCCTTCATCCTTTTCGGCTTCCATTTTTGATTCCGTTTTTCCACCGAGCGCGGCCACCTTCAGGTCATCGAAGTAAGTGACTGCGTCCGCCTTCGTCCACAATCCAATTTTGCCGCTTTTGAAGGTTTTATCCTGAACATCCAGATACGGCACCCCGTCGTAGGAACACTGAATATGGTCGCTCTGCATGACAATTCCGATGGTATGCCATTCGCCGTTAGTGACTTTCAGTTTCTTTGAAGCGAGCTGCTTGCGCCGACCATCCACCACTTTGTAAACGCGGAAGTTGTCTTCCAACGGATTGGCGCGGGCGATGTAGTAGTTGTTCGCATCCCGGTAGCGCCAAACAGGGCCGCCGCCCTGGTCGTCCTTGCCTTCGATGGCTTTGAATTTGACGTTGAGCTTCAGGTCAGAATATTTCGTACCCTCTGCAACGGCAAGATTGAAGTGGTAGCCGAAGTTCTCTTTGGACACTTGAGCGAGTACCTTATTTTCGCTGGCGACGAGCACCTTCCAGACACCTAATTTTCCTTTGCCCGTCCGGTAACTCTTAAAACCCTCGGCAATTTTACCGACTTGCTCTTTCTGAAAGTCCCAAACTTTGGCGCTTTCCTCTTCGTTCTCTTCATTCTCTTCAGCTTCGCCCTTTTCAACTTTCTTCACGACACCGTCGACTGTGACCTCGATTTCGTAGGAGACGCCATCCACAACCTTTTTGACGTCGTAGATGACTTCACCGTCTTCGACTTCCTTCTCCACCTTTGTAACTTCGCCGCCGGAGACTGCCTTGTTCGCGGCTTGAAGTACTTTGGCGGGCACATCGGATACTGGAACTTCCTCGTCGTTATCATCATCGTTCGCCGCCACCTGAAGAGCAATTGAAGCAACAAACAAAGCCGAAAGTAGAATGATGAGGAGTGACTTGAATCGCAGCATAATTTTTCACCTCCCTTTCAGCGAATAATTATAACATATCAAGATTAAAAAGAGATTAGAATAAGATTAGAATTTTCTAATTTTTCAGTTGCTGTAAAAATATGATAACTATACTTCCGAAGATTTTTGCTCCGAACCGGATTAGCTATCTTGTACTTTCCTTGAGCTAACGGATTAACCGCTAGGCGAAGCCGTTCATTTTTTCTTTCTGACCTTTTTTATTAGCCACTGATTTACACTGATTTCCACAGATATTATTTTTTCAGTGTTAATCCGTGTTTCATCGCGGAAGGCTTCCGAAGGCATAGCATCGCGGACGTGGCTCATAATCTTTCTAATCTATCTGTGCGCGGGAGGCGTGCCGCAGCGAAGCAGCAGCATTGCACCGCGCTTAGCATGAAATCCGTTAGCTAAAAGTTCTAAAAAGTGCGAAAGTATAGTTACAGATTAAAGACATTACAAAGTATGTGGTTATTGTAAATGGGGAAATAGTTGCTAAAGGCGAGGACATTGAGAATATGGGGATAGTTTATTTTGCCCGAAATTCATTTCTGATATAGCATGGCAGTTTTACCTTAACGGAGAGTAAAAATAATCTTGCCTTTTTTTGAGGAAAGTATAGGCTTTGCCGTTCACTACGGTAGGTGAAAAGAAGATTTGTTTGTTGGTTTCATATTTCCAGATGACTTTTTCTGTATCATTATAACATTATCCCCGACTGATTGCTTCCGCCAATTCAACGTTGCCCTCTTTTGCCAAAACGTCAGCTTCTTTCACGAGGTAATTCACCGTCAACTTTTCATACAGTCTTGCGGAACGTTCCCGTCCCTCAGCAGCTTTCTCAAAATCCTCTGAGAATTTACCGTTCGTTTCCAGAAACTTTACGTCGATACCCATCTGACCATTGTGCATGACCGGGTATAACTTCGCTGAAGCTAACAACCGCATACGATTCCGTTCCCGATACTTCTCGATTTGCTCCCTTGTGAGATTAGCCTTTGCCAGGTCTTCCGCCAATTTTTTCTGACATTCCCGCATCGATTTCTTAAAGCCAGCTATTGTACTTTCACAAAATTTTGCCTTTCGCTCGTCGCCTATGGACAGGAAAAATTCCATATCATCAGCAAATTGCGGTATGGAAAGATACTTATAGAACTCCACAGCCAATTCACGTTCTTGCGCGGCCTGGGCATATCTGCCAATGCTTTCAAGTTTATTAGCGTGCGCTAAATTAATTATGGGAACACCATACACCGCCAGAGAATTGGTGGCAGGGACGCAAAGAAAGATGACGCAGGCAATAATTGGTAAACTGTTCTTCCTCATAGTTCTCACTCCTTCGGCTGTTCTTGCGCTTTTTCCTTTTTAGCCTGGTAAACACCTAACGCCACGACTCGGAGAATATTCTCAATCCAGGGATTCTCAGATAAAATGCCTATTCCAATACCATCAGGTTCAGCAGAATAATTAACGATGATTGAGCCCAAATCCTGAAGTTTATCGATTGCATTTTCGGGAAGTTTTAGCTCACCTATCAAGTTTTGCTGTATCACAAAATCCGATATCTCGCCTATATTTGTAAAAGCAAGCGCCCATGAGGATTCCAATTCTTTTTCTATTTCCGGATTCAGATTCCTTTGTCGAAATTCGGAAAGCATATCTATTGCGTCTTTAACCCATATCGCGCTGTTGCTAATTATCAAAAGCTCATCTTTGTAGGCATAAGCAGGCATGAGCGCCGCACCGGGTATCAACATATTTAACGGGAGCAAATTTGTGTAAATCTTAAAATCTCGATACTCCTCTTCATCCAATTTTTTAGTTCTGAGTTGCGCAAGTTGAGT
>DTYX01000751.1 GCA_012961655.1 Candidatus Poribacteria bacterium | reverse complement strand
GCTAACACTTCGTACCGGACTGACGCGCAATGAATTGCGCTACTACAATCTCTCAAATCGCAAAAAATGGAATACCTTTTTTCGAATTTACTTATTATTTCACCATCAGCATCCTTCGGGTTTGTGAAAAACGGTCAGTCAAGAGTTGGTAAAAATATACTCCGCTTGCGACCGCTTGACCCAGGTTATTCCGACCATCCCAGTAGACAGCTTTTTCTCGATTCAGATATGCACCTGCTGGTTGTTTTCTGGTTTCAAATGAACGCACCAACTCGCCCTTGAGATTGTATATTCGTACTGTCACAAAAGCTTCATTGACCAGATGATATGGAATCCACGTTTCGGGGTTGAAGGGATTTGGATAATTTTGCAGCAAAGTAGTGCGCTTAACTTCCCCAAGTGTGGTAAATTGTTTCCGTTTTGGTTCAACCGGGAACATAAAATAAACTGGGTTCCATTTGCCAGAGAAGTCTTTTGCCGGATTATTTGTGAGGTTCTTCACATTGCTCCCGTCGGCATCCATGATGTACAATTCCGTGTTCTTATCCCGTCTAGACTCGAACAATATCTTGGCGCCATTGGGAGACCATAGGGGTTTTGAGTCTTTTCCTTTGTCATTCGTCAGATTGACTTGATTGTTCCCATCGGCATCCATCCGATAAATCTCGTAGTTGCCATCGCGGTTGCTTTCAAAGACAATTCCAGTTTCTGACCAATCGGCATTTCTGTCAGTCTTATCATTATCGGTCAACTGTTTGAGGTTTTGTCCATCGATGTCTATGACAAATATTTCCCAATCGCCGTCTCTCTTAGATTCAAACACTATCTTCGTCCCGTCCGGCGACCAACGAGCACGTTGGTCCGATGCTGGATCCTTGGTAAGTTGTACCTGATTTACACCAGGTTTATCGGTTGTCATATCCGCAATGAAGATATCGAAACTGCCAGCACGCTCACTGTGAAAAGCCACTTTTGTCCCATCGGGAGACCAGGATGCTTCAAGGTCTTGTCCTACTCCTTGACCGCCCACATTTGATATATTGAAAATTGTCGGTGGTTTTTCGCTTAAATCCAGCATGCCAATATCCCAATTGTCGGGATTCGGCAGAGCGGTGGACTCGGTAAGGATGCGCGGACTACCTGCGGGCGCCCATCGAGGTTTGGTCATCTTGCCAAACTCGCCTTTTGTCAAATCTGTTTGTTTGCTTCTGAGGTCAGTCACATCTTTCGTTAAAAAATCAAAAGCTTCCCCGCCCCTTATGTTACATGCGAAGATAATCGTTTTGCCATCCGGCGACCACTCGGGGTCAAGCGCCCGCGCCTTGTTTTTGGTAATCTGTTCAGTTTCGCCGTCGCCGAACAATATGTAAACCTCTTGGTCTCCGGTTCGATTCGAAAGGAAGGCTATCATTGGCATTCTCGCAAGGGCAGGATTGATGTTCAGAGCAATGAGAGATGTCAGGAGGAAAAATCCTAAAAAGATTATCATATCTCTTCTCAACATTGTTCGCTCCTTTCAGTAAAATTTGGCATTTACAATAAATATTGGCGCAGGAATTCTGCTCCTACAAGCGATATACCTGCGCCGCGCTGATTATCTATTAACCCATCTTACACTTTTCAGCATTCCCCAGGTTGTTGTGAGTTTTCCCTGTCGGTCAACTGGATAAACTTTCGGGTCCCTCGTTGCATCCCATTCCCAGGGTTCATCGTCAGGATATTCATCCTGGTCTTGGCTCAACAAAACTTGGTCAATAAAATGAGGCACCTGTCTTGGTGTCATTAGTATCGTATGGAGCCCTTTTTCCTTAAACTTTACGCTCACAACACTTTGCGGAGGCACCTCCTGGCTACCCCATTTGTAAATCCCGGCGTCAAAAACGTCGCGCCAATTTCCCAAGCCACGACTTGGCGCATCTTTATCGGCTGTATGTTGACCTGTTCCGATTTGGTTGTCAAATTGTACCCAAACAGAATCCACACCTGTGTCACCATCAGGTGCAGTTCTTCCGCGAATCCAGATGAAATATTCCGCCGCATCCGCAAAGAATTCAACCTTAAACCATGCAACAACCTTCTCTGGATTGCCAAGGTCAGCTTCAGCTACAGCGCCACCGGTCCAGTGAATTGCAAACCCATTAGAAGCATCCGCATCCTCAACAATTTCAACATTTTCTTCCGACATTTCACCAAAATCTCTCACCGTTTCCGCACTAATGACTATATTTGTCTGACCAACGACGACAGTGGGTAAAACCATGCCAAGGCAGAACGACAAAAGCACGCAGATTAGTAATATTGATGTTCTCATGGTGAATACCTCTCTAAAAGTTTTGATTGAGATTTCCTAACTTCCAAGCCCATAAAGTTGTGAATTCAAATTCGCACATGCTAATTTGAAATAGTTTTAACATATTATCTAGCTCATGTCAATAAAAATCTTAATGTTGTCCTAAGCAACTGAATTCAATTTTTCTATTTACATGGAGCAAAAAGTATGTTAAATTTTGGTGTGAAATCGGTGGTAAGTCAATCACCCCTCCTGATCTTTGAGATCAGAAGGGGCTTGTGAGGTGACTCATAAGAGTAATTGGTTGATTAGCCTGAGTCTTGAAACAAAGACTACGTTGGTTTAGTCATGACACCTACGGATGCTCCTCAAGTCCGTAGCAACTGTCGTTAATAGTTAAAAGACCGGAAACGGTCGGTGCTATTAGCTTAGGAAGCTTTACCAACATTGGCGATGAGGATTGACCCTCTACGGGAACTGAATTTAGCCACGGATTAACACTGATGGGACACGGCATTTAGCCACAGATTAGCACAGATGAAACACGGATAAAAAGAAAGAAAGAAAAATCTGTGTTTAATCTGTGAATATCAGTGGCTAAAAAAAGAGAAAAAATCTGTGTTTAATCCGTGAAAATCAGTGGCTAAAATCGGAAATCCCCCTAACCCCCCCTTTTGGAACCACGAAGGCACAAAGACAGAATTTTTCCTTTGTGTTCTTGGTGTCTTTGTGGTTAATTATTTCACTATTGACCGTACCCCTTTTCAAAGGGGGAACGCTTCGGAAGCGGGCATTGGCGCTGAACCCCGGTGAGTCCGGCTACAGGCTACAGATAGAGAAGAGAATTCAGCGAGAAAATAGAGGTAACTAATTTTGTCCGAGTATCTTAAGGTGATAAAATGAGAGCGAGAAGAGTTGTAACTGCATTTTTGGAGCACCAAGGAAAAATCTTAATTCTGAAACGAAGCGACAAGGTGAGAACATATAAACGCCACTGGGCGGGAGTTAGTGGCTCGATAGAAGCCGATGAATCTCCCGATGAGAGAGTGGAAACAGAGATAGAAGAAGAGACCTCTCTCAATCCGAAAGATATTCACTTCGTCAGAAAAGGGAGACCACTCAGGATAGAAGATGGAGATTATCTTTGGACAGTTTATCCTTTTCTTTACCGTGTGCCACAACCTGATAGGGTAAAAATAGATTGGGAACATACGGAGAAGAGATGGATTTATCCCGACGAGATTGCAGGATATGAAACGGTGAAAAACCTCGAACAGACCCTAAAAAGGGTCTATCTCGCGTCTGAAATTGCGGAAGGTATCGATAAAATTGAACAAGATAGAGCTCACGGGGCATCAGAACTCGCCTCAATGGCTTTGGATGTATTAAAAACGGCAATGGAATTTCCCGCCATTGGGGAAACTGATGAACTATTTGAGTATTTATCAAACATCGGTTGGCATCTACATCATATCAGGCCGAGCATGTCTCCACTGATAAACGCAATCGCCTATGTCCTGTATCAATCACAGCGCAGATTAAATCAAGCTGAAAATATATCTGATTTTAAGCGCCATATCCTCAAAATCATAGATGAATATAAGGCTTATCTTAAAGATGCTCTCGCCATCATCTATCGGGACACCAAGGCTCTTTTATCCGATGACATGACTATTTTTACTCATAGTTACAGTTCTACCGTCGTTAACGCCATCTTGGCATCAGGTAGACGGAATTTAAATATTATCGTGACAGAATCAAGGCCCTTGAATGAAGGCGTAAAAACAGCCACGAAAGTAGCCCAAGAATACGATGTTACTTTAATCACCGATGCGCAAGCCGGTTATTTTATTGCCAACGCGGATATCGTGTTGATGGGCGCTGACAGCATTCTGTCAGACGGCTCGTTGATAAACAAAGTGGGAACGCATCTGATAGCGCTTGCCGCTCAAAAGCATAAAGTACCGGTATACGCGCTGTGTCAAACGAACAAATTTCATCTAAGGTCATACGACGGAGAAACGATTAAATTGGAAGAGAAGGACGGTCGGGAAGTTATTTCAGAGAACATCCCCAACGTGAGCGTGAGAAACATCTATTTTGAAATCACACCGGCGGAACTAATCAGCGGAATTGTAACCGAAAAGGGGATATTGGGGCCAAAAGATTTTGCCTCGCAGTTAAAGAATTGGCGGAAAGCCTTAGCCTGTCTCGAACAACTTGATTTTTTCTGTTAGTTTCTTAGACCTGTCCGGAAAGTCGGACTCCGAACTTGTTCGGGACAGTTTTCCTCAACAGGCTCGGACTGATTGAAGTGAACGTCCTGAAGCATCTATCTATTTTTTGGATAGGCTCTTAGGGCAGGATACTTTTGAGTTTCATCTAAAAGTCTTACCTCAGATGCGCTCGATTAACATCATTGATATGGGAGAGCTTCTCCTTGATGAAGAAGAAGTAAACCATCGAGTCTCTTTAAAGTCTAAAAATACGCATAGTAAGAAACGACAGAAAAAGGAGAATTAAATGGAAGTAATTATCAAAACCGATAAGGAAGAACTCAGTAAAGAAGCCGCGCAGATAGTTAAGGCGGCGCTGCAGAGAAAGCCGAATCTTGTGCTAGGGCTTGCAACAGGAAGCACCCCAGTTGGCACATATCAAGAGCTTATACGTATGCACAAAGAAGAGGGGCTGGATTTCTCGAAGGTGGTTACTTTTAACCTCGATGAATATGTCGGACTTCCGCCCAGTCATGAGCAGAGTTACAACTACTTTATGTATGATAACTTGTTCAATCACATCAATGTCAATCCGCAGAATATTCACATACCAAACGGTGTTGTTCCAGACCTTGACGCTCATTGTGAATGGTATGAACGACAGATTCAGAAAGCGGGTGGCATCGACATTCAAATCCTAGGGATTGGCAGCGATGGTCATATCGCTTTTAACGAACCGGGAGCATCGCTTGCCTCCAGAACCCATGTTGAAGGGTTAGCAGAATCAACTATCAAAGACAACGCACGCTTTTTTGAGCGTGAAGAGGATGTGCCGCGTTTTGCCATCACGATGGGAGTAGCAACGATTCTCGAAGCCAGACATTGTATCTTGCTTGCCAATGGTGAGAATAAAGCTGATGCCGTAGCAAAATGCGTGGAAGGCCCGATTACGTCGCAGATTACATCCTCTGCGCTTCAGATGCACCCAAAGGCGACAATCATCATCGACGAACCGGCGGCTTCAAAGCTGGAACGGCGTAAACATTACAAATGGGTTTATGAAAATAAACGCAAACTATATTCTGCTCAGTAGATGTGGCACAGGGCGGTTTACGTTTCGCACTACAAACCTGTACTTGGATTCCTTATACTGCATTGTTAAATAAGTTTCAATAGTTTTAGATAACATCTTTAGCCACGGATTAACACCGATTAAACACTGATTTTTATT
>DTYX01000750.1 GCA_012961655.1 Candidatus Poribacteria bacterium | reverse complement strand
CGATGAAATCGAAAAGTATTTTGATAAAAAGCATTGTTGGATTTACCTTTTTTGTGGTAGTATTAATCATCAGCAACCTGGTGCTGTTTACGGTGGACACCACCGAATATGTAGTGGTTACGCAATTCGGTAAACCGGTGCGCTCTATTGTACAAGCCGGTTTAAACACCAAATTGCCTGACCCGATTCAAACGCTTTACCGCTACGACAATCGGCAGCAAATCTATGAAGCAGGCGACATCGAGTTGCTGACGAAAGATAAGAAGAGCGTCGTAGTCGACCACTATGGCGTCTGGAAGATTAAAGACCCGGTGCTGTTTATGAAGACAGTAAAAGACAAAACTGGCGCCGAACAGCGACTTTCCGACGTCTTTTCATCTGTCTTAGGCGCCGCTTTGGGACAATATGAACTAAGGGAATTGGTCAATGTTGACAGAGAGCAGATGAAGCTAGACCAGATGCTTTCCCAAGTGGCTAAAAGGTGCGACGCGCAAACAGTTGAATATGGGATTACTGTGACGGATGTGGCGATTCGCACCCTGAACTTCCCTGAGAAGAACAAGCTCAGCGTCTTCCGCAGGATGAAGGCAGAACGAGAACAGATGGCTCGCAAATACCGCTCGGAGGGCTCCGAAGAAGCCGCGAAAATCCGGGCGGAAGCCACCAAAGAACAGAAGACGATTCTTTCGGAAGCTTATATGCGGTCACAGCAGATAATGGGTGAGGGCGATGCGGAAGCTATCAGAATTTATGCAGAGGCGTTCCAAAAAGACCCAAAGTTCTACGAGTTCATCCGAACGCTCGAAGCTTACGAAAAGTTTATCGACGACAAAACAACAGCGATTTTGCCGGCTGATTCTGATTTGCTAAAGTACCTTAATTCGGGCAGTTCAAAAAGGAGGTAGCTATGAGCGAAGAAAAAATTCCCGATGAAGAAGAAAATACAGCCAATGACGTAGAATCCGCAAGCCCCCTTGATGACATTCGACAGACGTTCATTAATATCCGTTGGCAACATCTATTTTGGATAGTCCCCCTTGTGGCGGTGGCAGTCTATTTTCTCATGGGCATTTACGTAGTCAATCCTGGCGAGCAGGCTGTGATAAAACGATTCGGAAAGATTTTAGAAGAGAGGACGGCTAAAGAAGGAGTACACTACCGGCTGCCATGGCCGATAGAAAGCGTAACAAGGGTGAATGTCCAGGAGGTACGCCGCGCCGATGTGGGAATCATCCTGCCCGAACACAAACACCGCATATTCCCCCCCGAGAAAATCCAGCTCCTTACGGGTGACGAGAACTTCGTAAATGTGGAAGCCATCGTCCAGTACAGAATCAAGGATGCCGCAAAATACCTGTATAAAGTAAACTTCAACGATGAGCGGTTAGTCCGCAGCGCGGTGGAAGCGGCGTTAATCAAACTAAGCGGCGGGGCGGCGGTAGACGCCCTTCTGACCATCGAGAAACTTCGCGCCCAAACTGTCGTCATGCGCAGCGCTCAAGACGCTCTGGACGCTTATGATAGCGGGCTTTCTATCACAACCTTCAACATCAGGTTGATTGTACCGCCGGAAGAGGTAGCTGACGCGTTCAGGGATGTTCAAACGGCAAAGCAGGACAAGGAAAAATCCATTAACGATGCTTGGGGCTATTACAATAGTGTCATCCCCGAAGCCAGAGGCTCCGCGCAGAAGATGATAAGCGAAGCGGAGGCATACCGCACCGAAGTGGTCAATAATTCAAGAGGCGAAGCTGACCGATTTTCCGCAATGTTGGCAGAATACCAAAAAAATCGTCAGATATATTCGGAAGATCTCACGCGGTATCGACTCTATCTTGAATCGATGGAAAAGGTATTGGCGCGCATGCAGAAATATATTGTCAACCCAACGAATAAGGGGGAAAAGCTCAATTTGAAGTTCATCAACGCGCAGTGAAACCTATTCAGCCCCGAATATCGGATTTCGATGCGTTAAGGTGGAAAAGAAGTCAAAAACGCTCGGCGAATACTGGAATAGATTGAAAAAACGGTACGCCTTTGCGCCGAAAACCGGCGAAGGCGACAGCCTATAGTCGCCGATTATCCTTAGTTATTGCCAAAACAAAAGGAGATAAGATGCAGATGTTCAAAATTACAGTAGTCTATTTTATTCTGCTACTATTATCGGTGACCGCTGTGACTTTTTTTACACCGATGATTTCCGCCGACCAAACCGAGGAGGAAACTTCGCGCGAAAAATGTTACAAATGCCACAAGGAAGAGGTCGAATATAAGGAGTGGGAGAGGTCAGGGCACGCTAAATCATTGACCAATTTAAAGAAATCCCCAGATGCACAGGACTCTTGCCTCATCTGTCATTCCTCAGGATATAAGAGTGATGCTCTGCGATGGGGAGAAGGGTGGAAGCAACTGGCGACTTTGGAAACAGCTCAAAACGAAGTCGGCTGCTCTTCCTGTCATCGACACGGAAGTAAAAGAGAACATTACTTAATCCAGCCGGCAAAAAACCTATGCGCCTCTTGCCACAAGATGGATTGTGGGTGACCTGGAAAAGGAGTTCTCCATAAATCTCAGTCTGAGATGTTCGCCGGAAAAGGGGGCGAGGGTGTAAAGAAGATGCCCTCGCCGCATATCGAAAAGATGCCCAAAAGGTGCGTCGAATGCCATATGGCAGAGTTTGACCTGCCTGCCGCAACTGCGGCGCAGGTAGGTAAAGAGAAGATATCCGAAACAGGAGGACATACTTTCAAAGCTTCCATATCTACTTGCATAAAATGTCATGAAGATGTCGAAAAACTGATTTCAGATGAAAAAGCGGAGGTTGAAAAACTGCTCATAGAAGTCGAAAATATACTTGAGGCTGCCAACGATAAAAATTCCGAGTCTTATGAGGAAGCCGAACTAAACTACAATTTGGTCAAAAGAGATAGGGGTTACGGATTTCATAACTTCAGATATGCCAAAGCTTTGTTGAAGTACAGCCTATCGCTGAGGGAGGAATTACTTAAATTAGACGCCACTGCTCCCTATGACGCTGATGAAGAATTAAAAGTTTCGCAAAGAGCTCCTTCATTCATCTTAAAGACTTTGGACGGCAGTAAGGTTGTAAGGTCAAAGAAAGTTTTCTCAGAGAAAGAACTTACAGTCTTAATTTTTTGGGACACCTCCTGTCCAGAGTGTTTAGAAACTCTTGCCAGTTGCCAAAAATTTTACCAGAATTCAGAAAAGCTTGGTATCGGCTTTTGGTCTATCAACTTTGACAATGAGAATCTACCCAAAATCCGAAGTTTAGTGAAGGAAGAAGGGATAACCTTTCCCATTCTTTCTGACCTTCTCGGGGTGACAGTAACAAAGTATAAAGCCCAAGCGTATAGTTTTAGTTTTTTCATAATCGACAAAAATGAAATTATTCGATATGTTGGCTATGACCGTCCGCCAAATGTCGCAGACGTCATCAAGGAAGAGATTTTAAGACTTTTAAGGAAAACAGACTGATTTCAACAAAATTCCGAATTCCGTTACAGAGGTTATCGCAATGGCAAAACTCAAACGATGGAGACACATAGGTTTTATTTGTTTGATTCTGAATTTCATAGCGGTTTTCGCGTATGGGCAGGAAGTGCCGAAAATCAGCCTTCCTGAAAAGGTGTGGAATATTGGAACTCTCAAAATTGACGAAGAAGCGATTCATACCTTCAAGGTCATGAATATCGGTTCACAAGAGCTTGAAATTACTCAATTAAGAAGCAGTTGCAGTTGTCTCAAAGTTGAAATCAGCTCTAAGAAAATTCAACCAAACGAATATGCGGAGATTAAAGCGACATTCAAAGAAGACAGACGCCTGGGTGAAACGATCAAAACAATTTACATCGATTCCAATGACCCTACAGCCGGGCGGTTAATTCTACGGGTGAAGGCGAATGTGATAAAAGATGAAGCCGCATCGGAAAAAGAGGTCCAATCACCACGGAAGCCAACACAGACTGTGAAGGTGAAGGTTCCGAAGGATGCTTCCGTTTGCATCACCTTATTTGGTTCAGAAGATTGTGATGATTGTGTTTTTTTAAAGGACAAACTACTCCCACAGCTTTCCCAAAAATTTGGAGGCGTCCTGAAGGTAAAATTCTATTCTATTGATGACGTAAGCAACTATGACCTATTGGTGGCGTTGGAAGAACAATTTTCAGATATGGGAAACGATATTCCCGTCGTCTTCATAGGGAAAAACGTTCTCGGCGGACTTTTTGAGGTCACGGAAAATCTCGAAAGTCTCATCGAAGAATATTTATCAAAAGGCGGATGTGATTTCCCCGCTTTAGTTGCGGCGAAAGCTGAGAAAGCCAAGACAACGTCGAGTAAAGTTGTGTATCTTGCATATTTCCAAAGACCCGGGTGCAAGGAATGCGATAGAGTTAACTATATCCTCAAAAGCCTGGAACGAAGATATCCGAACCTGAAAGTAAGAAGGTTCAACTCCGAGAAGAAAGAGAACATTGAACTGTTTGAAGCTATGTGTGATCTGTATGGGGTACCTGAGAACGAACGGCTCATAGCCCCCGGCATATTTCTGGGCGCGCAACATCTTCTGAAAGAAGAGATTACCGATAAGAAATTGCGGGATTTGATAGAACAGTATGGAAAAGAAGGAACAGGACGCCCATGGGAGGATGCGGAAAAAATGCGCGCTGGGGCAAAGGAAAACATAATTGCGCGGTTTAGAACCTTAGGGCCATTTGCGGTCATGGCGGCGGGACTTGTCGATGGCATCAACCCCTGCGCCTTTGCGACCATTATTTTTTTCATGTCGTATTTAGCTCT
>DTYX01000749.1 GCA_012961655.1 Candidatus Poribacteria bacterium | reverse complement strand
GGCAAGCTGATAAGGTATCCACGTTTCTGGATTGAAAGGATTTGGATAGTTCGGCAACAAGATAGATTTGGGTGGAATAATTAGATCTTTCCATTTTAACACTGTTTTCTCCACCACAGCTTTGATTATCTGAGCATCGACATCTGCAATCGCAAGGTTGGTCAAGCTGAGTCTCGTTGAGCCTGAAATCGACACATTTTTAGTTTTGAAAACAACCGTTGCTAATGTTCCACCAGTGTTGATTCCCTCTCTCGTCGCTCGTCTGACGTAAATGGCATTGATTATCCTGCCTTCTCGGTTGTCTATATCTGAGACATTCCAGTAGATGGAAGCTCCATCTTGGGAAAGTGCATCCCCAGCCTTGATACCAACTACTTCCAAAAATTTCGGATTAAATGCCAAATCGAACTGACAGCCATATAGCCCGGGAACAGACGCAACGTTTATATTTACCACCAGCAATCCCATACCTTCCGTTGCAATTTTATTTTGAACTTCTATCCACACATCGGCTTCTTTGCCGGAGTCAACGCTTATTTTACCGGCTACCGGATTTTCAGTGCGATAATCTTCTCCAAAATGCTTGCCGACAAGCACCAGGTCTAATATATCTACAACGCCATCATCGTTCACATCCCAAGCTGGATATCTCTTCTCTGCCTCTTTGACAACTGTCACCTTTCCGTTTACAGTTTCAACTGAAATATCATTACCATTTTCATCGAACAATTCCACATCGGACAAGGTGAGAGGGCTTTCACCTTTGGCGTCAGCTCTAACTTCAAAGTCCACTTCCAACATAGCGCCACTTCCTTCTTTTAAGCCAGTGGCGCCCGCCATTGCGGCAACGACTTTGCCTTTGACGCCGATATTTGCAATCAGTGTCAAACTTTTAGCCAAATCCGTTGCTCGAACTTCTACTGCTACAAGAATAGAAGGGTCATATTCAAGCACGATTTCACCGCCAGCAATACCAGTGGCATCATCCACATTTATCGCGACGGTAATATTGGCGCCTTGGTCTACGGAGATTTCAGGCAGACTCATCTGAATGCCATGCGCATTCACGCCAAGCAAGATGAGAAATATAGTAGTAAAGGTATATTTTAAATTCATTTGTCCTCCCTACGAGGTGGCCGAAGTAACCGAGACTTCGGGCTTCCTGAATTCTGCAAACTACAACGTCCGCCTTCGACTTAGCGGCGATATTCTATCCACTTCCGCAAAAATATCCGCCCTGGAGCCGTAAGCCACTGTGTTGTGATTCAAGTTAATCCTCACCTGGACATTGGATTGCAGCGGGACTTTCGCCATAAATGCCTCTTGGTCAGTTTCCGCAGGGCAGATGACATAGCTTGTGCCGGTGTCGAGAATATCTTCGAGAATCGCCTCCGTATCGCCGCCGATGATACATGGCACCGCGTGTCCAGCAATTTCGCTAACCCGATTCATTGCTTCTTGTAAAGCCGGGAGTTCAATTTCTCGAAATTGTTTTGGAGAAAGGAGAGGGGGAGCCGCAGCCGATTCAAAGAAGGCTACATCCAAACCTGCATCTACCGCAACTCGACTGAGGAGAACTTGTCCCTCGCCAATTCTCTTCCTGCTTCAATTATGAGCGGGATTCTCCCGTCAACCTCCGGATTGAATGTCTTGAGACTATTGCTCTCTTCAATGCTGGCAAAAATCCCTTTGGTAATTGCCGGAATACCATTGCCGCTGGGCTGAGTTACAACGCATCCGTAAGCTTCAGCTTCGATGTTATAGATGTCGATGCCCACGACAATGGGCGAATGATGGTATATCTGATGTGCCAATCGATGCGCCTGATAAAGAAGTTCCGCATCCCTGGAAACTTCCCATGGCGTCATCTGGATTAAAAACGCCGCGTGTTCATAAACAGAAGGTGAAAAAGCGATTTTCATTAAATTTTTCCTATATTCGGCTAAAGGGCAAGGGAGCGTATCGAAATCAAGCGTGGGATAATTCCGAATTCCGTTCACTCATCCACTCCTCCAAAACCTTTGCGACTTCAGCGCGGGTGAATTCTGCGGGGAGTTCCTCGCCCGCCTTGAGCATCTGCCGCACTTTAGTGCCGCTGAGAAAGAGATGTTCTCTTTCATCATGAGGGCAGGTCTTTTTCGATACCATCTGCACACATTTTTTACAATAGAACGCGTGTTCAAATTTTAAGGGGGTAATCCCTATCTCGTCGGGTTCAAATTCATCGAAAATAAGTTGGGCATCATAAGTCCCGTAGTAATCGCTGACGCCTGCGTGGTCTCTGCCTATGATGAAATGGGTGCAACCGTAGTTTTTGCGGGCGATAGCGTGCAAAATCGCTTCCCGTGGTCCAGCATATCGCATGCTCGCGAGGAAGACAGACATTACAGTGCGCTCTTTCGGATAGTATTCGGATAGAATCGCTTGATAACATTTCAATCTAATATCTGTCGGAATATCATCTTTTTTGGTCTCTCCGACCAACGGATGCAATAACAGCCCATCGACAATCTCCAGCGCACATTTTTGGATGTATTCATGGGCGCGGTGGATAGGATTACGAGTCTGAAAAGCAACTACGGTGCGCCAACCCTTGTAATAAAAGAGCAATCTTGTTTCCTTAGGGTCTAATAAAAATTCCTCGACATCACCGTGGCTGGGGCGATTCAACAGAGCTATCTTGCCCGCTAGTAACACATCACCTCTGCTATAAAGAGCCGCTACGCCCGGATGCGCGGCATCGTTAGTCAGATAAACCAATTGAGCTTCTTTTTCTTTATCGTAATCGTATTTCTCTTCAAGATGTAAGACACCCAGCAATTGGTCATCGGAATTGCACAGCGCGACATCTTTATCAAGTGCAAAACGCTTTTCATCTGCTTTATCGACCGCCAGAGTGATGGGAATAGTCCAGGGAAGACCGTTCGCTAAACGCTTATCTGCTAAAACACTCTGGTAATCGTTTTTACCCATGAAACCTTCTAGTGGACTAAATGCGCCAATAGCAATCATCTCTAAGTCGGAAACTTCTCGGTTACTTAGATGTAAACGTGCCATTGAGGGCACTTGCTCCAGTAGATATTCTCGTACCTTTCCGTCGCAGATTCGATTAACCAATTCACCGCCGTGTGGTTCAATGAGATGTTTTTTCATGAAAAATCTTTACCCCCATTTATTTGTCATAAAATCCCTGTATGAAGGATTGTTTAAGGCGAGACAGAAGACAGTCCCCAAAATCAGTTACTTTTATCAATTCATTACTTTTTCAAAGGATAGCATAGCATATTGGAATTGTCAAGGATTTACTATTTACATCAGAGATTCCCCACAGAGTGCGTGAAACAAAAGTGGCGGCACGGAGGCTACAACGAATTTTTTCATGGGGAATTTGTGTACAATAGATATTCTAGTTGACATGAGAAGAAAAATTTAGTAAAATAACTGGCGCAGACAAAGCTGAAAACTGCCCAAAACTAAATTTCATAAAAAGTAAGCTCGAATTAAGTTTTTTGACTTTACTACAAATTGGATGGAGGAATGGAAGGGTTCCTTTCATCAATTGCCAAAGTTAATGTAACATTGTCAAGCTAAGGAGTGAGAAAATGCTCATAATAGGAGAACTAATTAACTGTACGCGAAAACGAATTGCCGGAGCAGTAGAAAAGAAGGATGTTGGTTACATCCAAAAAGTAGCTCAGGACCAAATTGCATCCGGCGCGGATATTTTGGATGTCAATGCAGGTATTGCGGGAATGGAAGTAGAATTGCTGCCCTGGCTGGTTGAGACAATCCAAGCGGTGACAGATGTACAGCTCTGCATAGATAGCGCTGATGGCGAGGCTATAGCGGCGGCGCTTCCAGTTTGCAAGAAGAAGCCGATGATTAATTCAATCACTGATGAAGCTAAGATTGTTGATATTATTTTGCCGCTAGTCGTGGAGAATAAGACTCAAGTTATTGCGCTCTGCACTAGTGATGAAGTCTCCGGAGAGACAGCCGATGACCGCTTACAAATCGCCTCTTCACTTGTAGGCAAATTGACCGATGCAGGCGTTCCGCCAGAAGATATTTATGTTGACCCATGTGTATATCCTATCAGCACTAACGTTAACAGTGGTATAGAATTTTTGCATGCCCTAGAGCAGATGAAGGATTGTTGTGAAGGAGTACATACGGTGTGCGGTCTGAGTAATATCTCCTTTGGACTTCCCACGAGAAAAATCCTCAATCAGGTGTTCATGATAATGGCTATGGTAAAAGGTTTGGACGCGGCTCTCCTTGACCCACGAGATAAACGGATGATGGCTGATATCATCGCAGCGGAAGCGCTGTTAGGACAAGATGATTTTTGTATGAACTACATCCAGGCCTACCGAAAAGGCATACTCAATTTAGAAGATTAATGGAATTTTCAGCAGAACGTCAAGATGTGAATCTCGACCTACAAGCATCACAATTTCACAGAGCAGTAATGCACTGTTAAATAAATCTTGATTGGTTTGTAGTAAG
>DTYX01000748.1 GCA_012961655.1 Candidatus Poribacteria bacterium | reverse complement strand
TCTCCATTACCACTTTCCACTTTTCTTGGTGGGGATAAGTCAAAAGATGATAAACAATAAAAAAAAATACTTAATCATTCTTTGTGTTGTTTGTATTTCCCTTCTGCGTTATACAAATAGCGCTCCGCCTAATGAAATTGAAGGGGAAGGACAATCCACAAAATTCCAAACGGGTGATTATGTCCAAAATACTGTTAACCTGAATATGCGGACTGGCCCTGGGTTAGGATACAGTATAATAACCACGAGACCTCAAGGCGCTAAAGGAGGACTGGTGGTTGCTGACCCAGATAACGGTATCTTTGCCGACGGATATTATTGGTGGCGCGTGCAGTTTGGAAGTGATAATGGCTGGTGTGTGGAGAATTGGTTAAAGAGCATCGCGCCTTACGCTGTTGGTCAGGGCGCTCCTGACCCGCAACTCTTTATAGACTGTTACTTCAGAATGTTATTTGGCTATGCTAAGAGAGATTTTAACTTATTTGGTTATGCTATTAACGCTGTCCATCGATGGGGCAATGGTTTAATTCAAGAATTTCGTAAAGACAGCGATGAGTTGGCTATGATGCAGCATGACAGCCTGAAAATGGTCTATGCTATCTATGGAGCTATCTGGCAAAAGTATAAATCTCTTGGCAATCCCCCTGATTTTCTTGGCTATCCAACAAGCGATGAACGAGAGGCAAATCGATCTGGCGCTGAAGGATTTAGCACGCAAGGCAGGGTACAAAATTTTGAACACGGTCACCTTCATTATCATCGCACAGGAAGCTATAAGCACCTGACTTTTGAGACCCACGGCCCGATTGATGACGTTTATATGAAAGAAGGAGGCAGTGGCGGTTGGCTCGGATTTCCCATCTCTGATGAATATAAGAACTCAATAGGCGTATCCCTCGGCAAATTTGAAGGTGGATTCATAACAACATTAAATGGTACAGATTACGCAGCCTATCATTCTCCGCCCACCATCGCTAACAGTTTCCCCGCGTCCAATGCCACCGATATATCTATCACGACCAATATTGAAGTCGCCTTCTCCTCACCAATGAACAAAAGCGCCACAGAAGATGCTTTTTCGATTACTCCTTCCGTCTCTGGAACGAAAAGCTGGAAGGATGCTTTTACTTTGATATTTGACCCAAGTGAAAACTTAGCCGATAACACCGAATATACGGTCACCATAAGCGATGTTGCAGAAGACTTGGCAGATAATCCTTTCTTCACAACTCTTTTCTCTTTTACCACAGAAACGGGCGATATTACTCCACCACCCGCTCCAATTAACCTGACCGTCACTCCCAGCGACTGGACAAATAGTAATCTTTTCACCATTGACTGGACAAATCCGGATGACCCATCGGGCATAGATAAGGCTTATTACAAATTGGGCTCACTTCCCACTCATCCGACTGATGGAATTTATACTACGAGCAAACCTTTCTCTGCGACAGCAACTTCTGAAGGTGAACAAGTCATCTATGTATGGTTAACGGATGGAGCGGGAAATGTAAATCAGAATAATCGAAGTTCTGCAACGCTCTATTATGACGCTACTCCACCAACCGGCACAATCTCGATTAACAGCGGAGCGGAAATAACCGATTCTACTTCAGTAACTCTCACCTTATCAGCCACAGATGCTTATAGTGAAATGGGCTTGGGCGCTCAGATGAAATTTAGCAATGATAATCAAAGCTGGTCAACGCCTGAACCATACGCGACGACTAAGCAGTGGACATTAACAGAAGGCGAAGGGATTAAAACTGTCTACGTCAAATTAAAAGATGTGGCGGGTAGCTGGTCAGAAGAGGAGATAAGCGACACCATAACCCTGAAAGAAGTTCAGCGACCGGAGATAATCACACCGAGCTTACCAGACAGAATAACGGCTCCAAGCGTTACTGGAGCGCCAGTTGATATAGATAAAGATGTTCCTTCTACATCTTTTGATATTCCGATAGGTGAAGCCCAAGCCATCTCAGTGACTTTGATGGAACTTTACTCCGCCTCGTCTCCGTCCCCGATAACTCGGGATTCAGAGACGGGATTTTCAACTGGAGTCAAAATGCAAATTACTTTTCCGCCCGCCTCGGATTACAAGTATGGATATATAGCTTCTGAAGGCAGTTTTTATGTGGATATTTACGGGGTGCATACTGATGTCAAAAGGAGTCAAAATATCAACATCATCCCTATTTCCAAAGTATTTGCGGAACAATATTCTCTTTCGCCTGAGGTTCTGCGCATATCGTTTATGCTGCGATACTTTGAGAAACCAATTATAACGTCGGCTGAAGGGAAACTGCTCATAGATTTTGTAGCGTCATCGGATTGGGATATCGCTCAGAGGGAAATACCTCCACCCGAAGCTCTCCTTGGGTTAAAAATCTCTGACGGTTTGACGCTCTTTCGCCTGCGAACAACTAAAAAGATAAACCCAACTGTTATGGGATTATCGTCCCCGCAACGTGTGGTTATTCAATTGCCAATCGCTAATATATTTGCCCCAAGCGTCAAAGTTTCAACTCCTCACGTAAAAGGCATCACAACAAAAGAATATGGCGCAAAAGAGACTCCATCCACCCAAGTCGTATTTTATTTAAAATCCCCCGCCGATTTTTCAACGACTATTAACGGAAGGGGCGTAGATATAATCTTCGGGCAGCCGCTTAAATCAGCGGAGAAGCCAGAAAGCCATATTCCGAATTCCGAAGAGGAGTACATCGTAGGCAAAAGGGATGTGCTTGAGGTCACGCTCTGGTGGAAAGAAGGGGAGGAACAGGTCAGTACAGTTACTGTGCAGGACAATGGCATGATAACTTACTCTCTCGTCGGCGATATCATGGTAGAAGGACTGACGCCCACTCAAATAGATGAAAGAATTACAGAGGGGCTGAAAAAATATCTGAAGGACTACGAAGTGGCAGTTATCGTTAAAGAATACAAGAGCAAAATGGTGGATATTTTAGGTGAAGTTCAAAGCACATTATCCAAGGAATCTGGGCCTGGACGCTATCCATTGAGAGGCAAAACCTACCTTTTAGACCTTGTCATTTCCGCAGGTGGACTTTCTCCTAGGGCCGACCCGAAAAAAGTTAGGGTGATAAGAAAAACGGGCGAAGTGCTCCACGTTGACCTTGAACAGATGCTCAATTCCGGGGATAGGAGCAAAGATGTGCTGTTAAAGCCAGGCGACCTTATTTACATCCCCACGGCTGTTACCGCTAAGGTGAAAAATGTTTTCGT
Source organism: Candidatus Poribacteria bacterium (assembly GCA_012961655.1). Classification (GTDB taxonomy): domain Bacteria; phylum Poribacteria; class WGA-4E; order DTYX01; family DTYX01; genus DTYX01. The sequence continues at coordinate 3,194 of DTYX01000748.1, read as the reverse complement.
CACCGGCGCGGTAGAAGCGCCGGGCGCGCAGATATATACAGAGAATTTGACAGCTTTTGAAGCGATAAGTATGGCGGGCGGTTTGAGCAAAGATGCTGCAAATCATCGGGTGGAGATTATAAGAGAAACGGGCGAAGTGCTGAAACTTGACCCCAATGCAATCCTGATGGAGAAAGATAGAAACAAAGATGTCCAACTGATGCCGAATGACATAGTGTATGTGACTACAAGGAAAGCTGATGAAATAGCGATTTTTGGCGAAATAAGCTCTTCTGCCTATAGAAGGTCAGGCGCTGGATTTTATCCTATAACTGAACCAATTCGGTTGTTGGATTTCATCATCTCTGCAGGCGGAGTCACGCCAGCCGCAGACACAACCAGGGTCAAAGTTGTCAGACAGACAGGCGACATCATCGAATGTGACCTGAATGAAGTGATATTCAAACAAGATGAAACCCAAAACATTCTACTTCAACCTGGAGACCGCATCTTCATACCGCCGGTTAACAGCGAACAGAACAAGATACTGGTATTAGGAGCTGTATCGAAGCCGGGGGTGTATTACGCCAGGAAAGGGATAACAATCTTAGATTTGGTTAGCGAGGCGGGCGGCGCTGCTAAGGACGCTAATTTGCGAAACGCAAGGATTATCAGAAGCGGGCCTAAGAGTGAAGAAATCATCCCCGTAGACTTGCACGCCGCCTCCAAAAGAATGGATATGTCTGAAAATCTACTTTTACAACCAAACGATGTTGTTTACATTCCAAAACGGTCCAGCTCAATTTTGAGCGATTTGCTCGCGGATTTCATGCCGCTGCTGCAATTGACCGTATTCACAAGGATGTTGGGAAAATGAACATGATATCAGATTTAACATTGACAGATTATTTGCGTATTATCCGTAAGCGCAAATGGATAATAATTCTCTGTTCCTTGATAGTAGTTGCTGTATCTTCACTCTATGTGAGTAAGGAGACGCCTATCTATCAGGCGAAGGCAAGAGTGAAAGTAGAACAACGTACGACGTTGGCTGGAGGTTTGATGGAGATGATGACGTGGTCGACTGGTGATGTGATGGCGACGGAAGTGGAGACTGTCACGAGTTATGCTGTTATGGAACGAGTAGCATATAAATTAGGCAAAATCACCGAAAAGGAATTGCGGTATCCACACGAGTTCACAAAAGAAGCGGAATCTTTTGAGACACAGCAGACACCAGATAGAGTCTTGCGGATAGTCAGAGGACTCAGAGGAAAGGTTTCTGCTAAGCAGGAGGGTATCACAAACATCATAAGTATCACTGTTACTTCATCTGACAGAAGTGAAGCGGCGCGTTTAGCGAATCTGATAGCACAGGAATATAGAAATGAGAATAGGTATCAGAAGCAAAAGGATAAGCTCGCTGCTAAAAGCTTCGTAGACAGTCAGATTCAATGGTACGAAGAGGCGATAAAAAAATCTGCAACCGCGGAAAAGAGATTTAGAGAAGAACGCGATTTTGTGACTCCAAGTCAGAGCTTAAATAATGTGCTTGCTCAGTTATCCGCATTGGAAGTAGAACGTACCCGCTTGGAGCTTCAAATCAGCCAGGCGGAAACCAAACTGAAACAGTTGAAAGAAGCGAAAACGGATACCGGCAAGCTACAGGTATTATTCCCTGAAATCTATAATCATCCAACCCTCGCGACAATAAGGCAGAACATCAGCAACCTGGAGATTAGATTGTCAGAATTCTTAGAAAGCGCCACCCAACTGCATCCCCAGGCTGTCCAGATGAAGCGGAGCCTTGAAAAGCTAAAGTCCGAACAAAAAAAAGAGATACAGGGCTTAGTCGATGCGAGCATCATTTCAACAGAAGCGCAGATAGCATCCCTGAAGGAAAGAGTGCAAGAGACGGAAGATCGAAAAGAGAAGGCAAGCCAACGGTTGGCTAAGATACCCGATGAAGAAGTGAAATATGCGCAATTTGAACGTGAGGTAAAGATGAATAACGAAATGTATCTGATGTTCAAAAGGAGAAGCGAAGAATCGAGAATCGCGGAAGCAGAGCAGACTGGGAACGTTTCTATTATTGAACCGGCTGTTGAGCCTTATTATCCGATCAGCTCTTCTGGCAAAGGCAAGATAGCGGCGGGAGGTGTGGTGGGGTTGTTGTTGGGCTTTGTTTTAGCCTTCATAATCGAAAGCCTTGACACCTCCATCGGGACAATCGAAGATTTAGAGAGGTATTTAGAAACAACAGTCCTCGGTGTAATCCCCTATATCGGCCCCGCGGAAGGAATAATTATCCCCTGGAGGCCCAAGTTCCTCGCTTTGCCCAAGCCTTTCTCCTCTCGACGGAGACCACCACAGGGTCCTCCAATGCCACTGATTACTCAATCTAACCCCAAGCTTCCAGAAGCGGAAGCTTTTAGAACTCTGCGCACTACTATTTTATTGAAGATGCCACAAGATGAGCACATAGCGCTCCTTTTTACCAGTGCAAGTCCCCAGGAGGGAAAGACATCCATCATATCAAACCTGGGGCTTACAATGGCACAGCTTGGAAAGCAAACCATCTTGGTTGATTGTAATTTGCGACGTCCCGCATTACACAGAGTATTTGGAGTGGAACGCGGACCTGGACTGACCGATGTTCTAATAGGTAGTGCGACTGTGGATGAAGCAATTAAAAGCGCCTCTGACCTGCTATTCGGCGCCTTAGAATTGGAAGATTTTCTGGAAACCCCTGGGATAGATAATCTCTATATCTTACCGGCGGGCGTTCATCCCCCAAACCCCGCCGAAATGCTCGCTACTGAAAGAATGACGGAACTGATAAACGAGCTAAAAAGTGAGTATGATATCGTTATATTTGACACTCCGCCTACTTTGCCGGTAACTGACGCAACCATCTTGTCCGCTAAGGTTGATGGCGTGATTCTGGTTTATCGCGCGGGAAAATCTTCTAGAAAAGTGCCTAAGCGGGCGATGGAGCTCATAAAAGGCGCCGAAGGAGAGATATTGGGTGTAGTGCTGAACGATATAAAACCGGAAATCGAAACCACGCCAGCAATATACCAGCATTATTACTATTACGAAGAAGAGGGAGCGGAAGAAAGTGAGGCGTAATGCGTGATACGTGATGTGATAAATCACTCTTCACGTTTCACGTCTCACGCATTCATACTTCATAATTTGCCGATGATTGTCGA
>DTYX01000747.1 GCA_012961655.1 Candidatus Poribacteria bacterium | reverse complement strand
CGCTCACACTGGTCACCAATGCCCGTAAGCCCAGCAAATGCGCCAGGCGTCGGTGAGGAACGAACATAATTGTCTGGAATACTCGTTATATTCAAGCTATTATTGAGCAGTCGCGGGAGGAAGGGCATCAGGTCAAAGAAAGCGACATCGCTCATGTTTCACCTTGTCGGTTTGTCCATATCAACAAATACGGGAAGTACTTCTTCAATGTCAAAAGGGAACGAAACCGAAAGCAATTAAGACCTTTGAGGAACACCAGAGATTAGATTGAATCCTCTCGTTTTCTCGTTTTCATTTGTCTGAAGGGAAAAAACATCAGAAGGGAAGATAGTTGTTTTTTTCGCAATTTCTACTACCACCCCTATAGGGAAATAAGCCATGTTGTTTGGTAGAAATAAAGGGGAATTGCTAAAACGCAACCCCTTAAAATTTGAGGCCTGCCTGTGCGGACACGCAGACAGGCAACGCCTTGCTATAGCGAAACTCAAAGGTAACATAATACTTTGTGGTACCAAAAAAGATAGCAACTCTTTTAATCTCCATTCCTTGCCCCATTTCCTAGGACGCCCCCGTTGTCTTATCCCGTCACTACTTCCGACAAAGAGAGAGGGCGCTTTTTGCCCAGAAATCAAACGACAGAGCAACGGCCAGGCGATGAAACTTTGACCAAAGCGGCTGATGAATCCACCGATAGCCCACTGGTGCCCGATTTGATATGTACCTGATTCGGAATTCTTCTCTTTTTTGAACGTTACTGTTGATAACAGTGAAGCCCTAATGGAATCAAAGCTTCTCTGCTAAGGCATAGCCCTTTTGGTACATTTCCTCGACGGAGGCGTCAAAAAGGTTAGAAGAACTTGGGCAGCCAATGCTTTTCCGAGTCTGGCAGAAACGGCAGTCTGGCGTTGGCACGTTATTGAGAGAGACTTGCTCTACAATGGAGGGGTATGGACAGTCAGCTTATGTTAATCGAACGCAGAATTGCTTTCCGCGCAGCATTATTCGTTTATTAACTCCAGCAGAAAGGTGACATTTCCAAACCGCACTAGCGAGCCATTTATGACCGCGTTTTGGGTAACGCGCCGCTCTTTTGTCACATCGCCTGTGTAGCTTACAAATGTGCCGTTAGTGCTGCCCAGGTCGTACACAACATAACGTCCATGCTCTTGTTTAATTTGGGCATGTCGCCGGGAAATGGATTCATGGTTAATCACTAAGTCGTTGCCAGATTCCCTGCCAATGCTGATAACTGCTTTGGACAGTGGAAATCTGTCTACGGAGAAGTGATGTCCCGAAGCGATAAGAACAGCCGTTTGGGGAGTTGCTGGTGCGACACTTTGTGGGGCGCTGTTTTTGGAGGCAGGCGCAGAAGCCCTCCCTGTAATCTGTTGCATCGGAGTCGCGGGGGTAACTGCCTGAGTAGCTTGGTTGCGCATCGCTATAAGCTTTTTGATAATTGTGGGCAGGAATAGGAGAAAAATCAATGGCAATAACAACGCAAGAAATACCCACCATTGCGCTCCGAAGCCGCTGCCTATAATCCCTGGTACTAGGTATGAGCTTTCGCCAGTGGTTTCAACGGTATTATATGTGACAGTGACTGTGACCCTACGACGTGTGCCATCCTTTTGCGGACGCGGACTGGGGTACGTGAGTTGGTATTCGTTTTGAATCTGCTCCATAATCAGTTTGTATAAATTCTCTAATTCCGCAACTGATGGGCTGTAGAAGTACCGTCCTCGGGTCTGATTTGCCATCTGTTTGAGTGCTCTTTCGTCAATGCCAGCCTCATTTCTAGCTGATGGCGTTCCTAGTCCTACAATGTAAAGGGGAGTGCTATTTTCTTGAGCAAATTGGATTACACTTTTCATTCGAACGCGACTTTTGTTATCTATTCCATCGGTTAGCGCAACCACTGCCTTTCTCCCTTCGATAGCCCGAAGTCTTTCAGTTGCTTTGTACATAGCGTCATAGTATGCAGTTCCGCCTTTTGCTTGGATGCTCTGGATGCGTTGTTGTAGGAGCCCGTTTGAGGTTGTTATATCTCGAATGACATCCACAGAATCGCTGAATGCTATCAGCCCTACTTTATCTGCCTGCCTCGCCAGGGTAACAAACTTCATCGCAGCTTGTTTGGCACCGATCAGTTTCCCCGCGGCTGCCATACTACCACTTTTATCCATCACTAGCATCGTCGCGATGGGTACTTCAGCGCCTGTCCCCAAAAAGTCTATTATCTGTGCCAGTTTACCATCCTCAGTTATGCTAAAAGCGTCTTGCTCTAAGTGCTGGATTGGCTGTCCTGAAGAATCTATTACCGAGACATGCAAGATTATGGATGGAAAGTTCGATCGATGGTCTATTTGGCTAATGGTGACTGTGAACGAGAAACTAACAGGAGCGCTCAAAAGGTGCAATACCAATACTATAAACAAAAACAACAATTGTTGTGGTTTTACCTTCATATTAATCTCCTCCCTCAACCATTTGGGATTCTATTCCTGCCGGTCTTGTTCTTTGCCCTTTGGGTAATTGAATAACAATTTTGTCTGTCCTAACTGAATTGTATCTCCGTGATTCAACAGTTTTGGGACGGTTATAAGCTGTTGATTGACAAAGCTATTGTTTTGGTTGGAAATCTCTTCTAACCAAAACTTGTTTTTATCCTGGCGAATTTGAGCATGACGTTGCGCTATTTGTGCATCTCCGAACAGTGGGATATCGCAACGCTCTGCTGCGCCAATAACTGTAATCTTTTTGGTAATGTTGAACTCTTTCCCTTCGTGCCTGCCGCTGCTTATAACTTTCAGCCACGCCGATTTCAAAATATCCTCCACCAGTCCGATGAATGCGCCAATGCTTGCGCCAAGGACAATCAACCCGACGGCGCGACTGAGAGTTTGATTAATAAGATTTTGCGATTGATGGGCGAAGGCGCGGCTTAAAGCATCAAAAACGCTGCCTCCAATGAGTCCTCCGATTGCGCCCCCGATGGTGCCATAGCTCACCTTTCGCGGAGAACGGTTTACCAAGCCCTCGCTTATCCCTATAAGCAATCCAAATATCGCCCATCCAAAAGACCGCCCCACTGTACCGCCGCCGCCGAGCAGGAAGAGGCCTTCGCCGATGGTTAAACCGACCATTCCACCGACAGCGCCAATCAGCGCACCGCTAGGACAGCCGACAAATGTGCGATATAAGTTTTTGTTCAGCGAACCATCTACAGCGCCGATAAGCGCACCAATAAAAAATCCCATCACACCACCCCAGATAGCGTCGCTGAGGAAAATATTAATATTTCCTAAAGAAAGGAAGGATTCGATGATAAACCAGCCTATAAGTCCTCCTATTGCTCCGAAGATGGCGTTGTAGTAAATCCGTAATTTCAGTGACATTGACATTGCTAATCTCTCTCTTTTTATATGGATATTTACAACCGTTCCTTTCTACATAGACATAAATAGACATCT
>DTYX01000746.1 GCA_012961655.1 Candidatus Poribacteria bacterium | reverse complement strand
CGCTATCACCTTTGAGAATCTCTGAAAATTCTTTTTTCTCTTGCAAAGTATGGATATTTTTGCTAAACTTTTGGGCAAGAAAACAATTTGAGGGATAATAATGAACTTCTATTTAGATAACGACGACCTTAGATTCCATATAGAGCAGATGGTCGATTGGACTTCCATCGTCGAATTGAGGGAAGAGATTGGTTCAGAGGATTGTCCGTATGAGAGCGACGAGGAAGTGATGGAGATATACATCGATATGCTCAACGACCCAATTGGAGAGTTGGCGGCAAACAGGATTGCGCCTAGAGCGGCAGAGATTGATGAGAAGGGATGTTCCTTTGAGAACGGCGTTGTGACTTTGCCAGAAGGTATGGTAAGGAATCTTGAAGACCTTAAAGACGCCCAACTTATGGGTATTACTCTGCCGGCCGAATACGACGGGCTAAACTTTCCCGTTACCTTCTACACCGCCGCGACGGAAATCATCTCCCGCGCTGACGCCGCTTTGATGAACTTCTTTGGGCTTCAAGGCATTGGGGAAACAGTAGCAAAATTTGCATCCGATGAAATAAAAGAACAATATCTACCGGGATTCACTTCGGGTGAACTCACCGGCGCTATGGTTTTAACAGAACCCGATGCGGGAAGCGACCTATCAGCAATCCAAACTAAAGCCGCTATTAGTGCAACCCTTGATGCAGAGACTGAAGAATGGACAATCAGAGGCACAAAAAGGTTCATCACCAACGGTTGTGGAGATGTGCTTCTGGTTCTGGCGAGAAGCGAAGATGCGAAGCGATTCAGCGGCGGTCGGGGTTTAAGTCTGTTTCTAGTGGAGAAGAGCGATGCTGTCAAGGTGCGGAGAATCGAGACGAAAATGGGCATACACGGTTCGCCCACGTGTGAGATATATTTCGACGATGCGAAGGCTGTTTTGATAGGTCAAAGAGGAAGAGGGTTGACAAGATACGTCAACTGGCTGATGAACGCAGCGCGGCTCGCTGTTGCAGCACAAGCGCTTGGGATTTGCGAAGCGGCGTTTCGCGAGGCTAAAAAATACGCCGATGAGCGAGAGCAGTTCGGCAAAAAAATTAATCAGTTTCCAGCAATCTCCGAAATGCTCGTAGATATGAAAGTCAGCGTTGAAGCCGTTAGAAGCCTTGTCTATGCCACAAGTCAGGCGATTGACATGCAAGAGGGCGCAGAAGCAAAAATAGATTCAATGGAGAAGGATGACACGCGACTAAGCGATTTAAAGACAAAAACTCGCGAATATAGCCGACTCGCTGAAGTTTTGACCCCACTGTCGAAATATTACGCGGCGGAGGTTTGCAACAGAGTCGCCTATGATGCTCTGCAAATCCACGGCGGCAATGGTTACATGAAAGATTATCCCATTGAGAGACTTTATAGAGACGCAAGGATAACAAACATCTACGAGGGCACATCCCAAATTCAGATTGACTGGGCGATGTCAAGGATACTGAGAGGAAATCTGAACGGCGCTTTGACGGAGTTTTCTGAGCAGACTTACGAGGACGAAGACTTGAATACCTTAGCGTCGGAAGTAAGAAAAGCTCATGAGATACTTTCGGCGTCGATTGAATACGTCAACGATAAAAAGGACTCGGAGGGTAGCAGGGACGCGGATTACAGGAATCTCACCGCCAGAAAGGTCGTGGATATGACCATTGATGTTTATATCTCCTATCTCCTGCTGAATCAGGCGGAAAAATCTGCTCGCAAAAAATCGGTGGCGAAAAAATTTATAAAAGATATGGCCCCGAGGGTTGAGATGAATAGCGAATACGTAATGAGTGGGGATAAAACTGCGATAGAGGATTTTGAGGAGATAGTTGGCGTTTGATATATTTCAGTATACTACTATTGGATGCTTTAGAGGAGAAGTTCAGCGTGGTTCCGGAGGGACTTCAAGACAAACTTCAGGAGATACAAGAAAGAGAGGTGCTGCGGAATTTGCATAGACAGGCGATACGCGCATCTAGTTTGGAGGAGTTTTTGAAATCACTGCAGAATTGAGGTAGCAATTACCGAATAGAGAATAAAAAATGAACGAAAGTCGTATACATATAGTCAGCGGAGATGCGTCAGGATTGCGCCTCGACCATTTCCTTACCATAAAGGAAGAAAAGTTATCTCGTTCTTTTATCCAGAAACTCATCAAAGAAAGTTCTATCACCGTCAACGGTAATCCATCGAAACCGAGCTATAAATTAAGAGATAACGATAAAGTTGAAGTTATCGTGCCTGAGCCAAAGCCATACCATGTACGGCCTGAGAATATTCCATTAAAGGTGCTCTATGAAGATGACGCGCTCATCATCATAAATAAACCTGCTGGTATGGTCACTCATCCGGCGGCGGGAGTTCATTCAGGCACTTTAGTCAATGCGATACTCGCCCATTGTCCCGATTTATCGGGCATTGGCGGAGTACAACGTCCTGGAATCGTCCATCGTTTAGACAAGGATACTTCAGGCGTGTTAGTCGTCGCCAAAACTGACTTCGCGCATCAAAGCCTTGCCTTTCAGTTTGAGGAACATCGGGTGAAAAAAAGATACCTCGCCTTAATTTGTGGAATTCCCACTCAAGATAGTGGAACGATAATCGCGCCCATCGGCCGAAGTCTCCGAAACCGAAAAAAGATGGCGGTCACTAATATCCGCTCAAGGGAAGCAATTACCCACTTTAAAGTTATCGAACGATACGATGGTTTCTCGCTCGTCGAAGTTATGCCCGAAACAGGAAGGACACATCAAATTAGAGTTCATTTCGCGCACATCGGGCATCCTGTGGTTGGCGACCAAGTCTACGGCGGGGGGCGCAAAAGAGCCATCAATGAAGCGCATTTTCCTAAACTGAAGCAGATGATAGCGGAGTTAAACCGGCAAGCTCTCCATGCTCATATATTGGGATTCTTGCATCCTGCCACAGAAGAATACATGGAATTTATCGCGCCGATTCCAGAAGATATTCAAGCGGTTTTGGATGCGCTTAAATCTGCTACGACAGACATTTTAGAAACTCCGATGAACGTTAATTTGAAAAATGGCAAAGTGGCAAAATGATAATGGGCAACTTCAATCTTATCTTTCACGCATCACGTTTCACGAGATTATAAATTTTTCAACTTTTCAAGCAACCTCTCTTCTATACGCTGATTGTATTCCAACGCGCTTTGTTTAGCATTGTAGATATTTCCCCAATAAAATCTGGCTCCTATGATGTAAACACCTACCGCATCGACATAACGCTTATCACGAAGAGAATCTACGAGCAGATATATGAAAGCGGCATTGAACGCCGTTGAAATAAGTCCATTGGTAATCTTTCCCGCATAAATCTGACCTGAACCTGGTAGGAATGTTGACATCCAACGAGCAAGGGTGGGAGATTTGCGCGACAAGCGAATGCTCGCGAGAGTTTCATTAGCCAAACGTTCAGCTTTTATGCTGAGTGGATTATCAGGGCTGCCCTCGAACGAAGTGAAGGGTTGAAACTGACCGACCTTACGAAATTCAGCGACAGCGGAATACCAATCCCTTTCGGATAAGTATGACCATGCTTCCAAATATTTCGCTTGCGCAGATAATTTTTTGTCGATGTTGGATTTGGTGATTAGATGAAATTCCTTTCTGGCTCTTGGGAAATCTTCGTTGTCCATGAATGTTTTCCCCAACATGAATCGTGTGTATAGTCGCAAGGGTGATTGTGGATAATCTTTCAATAATCGCTCGAAGCTCTTCTGCGCATTGATAGGGCGTTGGCTGTAGTAGTAGCTTTGTCCGATTCGGTAAAGAGCATAATCCAAAACATTGCTCTGGGGATTATAAAATATATACCGCTTGAATTCCAAGATAGCACCATCAAAATCGTTATCATCAAACAAGGTATCAGCATATAAAAGCTGTGAGGGTGAAGTCGCCGTCAAAAGTAGAGGTTTTTCCGCCCCGACTTCGTCGGGACAGGCCGGCAAACTACTGTTGGCGATAGCATTAGTTGAAAATATTGAGATTGTAAGGAGAAGAATTAGCGCCATGTTTTCTCTCCTTGGAAATCCTCATGATTTATTACTCGCGCATTGTCAAATAAATCCTGACTAATAGAGGCATTGCTATATATGAGGACGGGTTTACTAGCGTAAACCATGCCGTGGGTCTGTCCCTCTCCCTTCCCTCCCACAGAGGGGGGTATGGCTAAACATCGTCAAAAATGATAACCGATTTCGTCTTAAAGGTCAAGACTTTTGTACCGATTCGATCTCTGATACCCCGGCGAATAGAAAAGCGATGCTTGTTTCTCTTCAGTGACCCCATCTGAAAATATTTTACTTGACGGCATGACTTGATAAAGGTATAAAAAGATAAGTTATCGGAAAGGGGGATGTATATTTTCGTCGCAATTCCTTATTAGCGTCGAAAACAACATTAGAAATGGCAAAATTAGCAATCAACGGCGGTGAGAAAGTAATTACTCGTCCCTTGGGCAAAGAATGGCCAGTATGGGATGAACGTGAAGAGAAAGCATTACTGGAGGTACTCCACAGTCGACATTGGTGGGGCGGTGGAGAAGGTTCTAAAGTAAGAGAATTTGAAGATGCTTTTGCAAAATATCAAGACGCCAAGTACGGAGTAACTACTAACTCAGGCATTCAGAGCTTGATATGCGCTCTTAAAGCTGCCGGAGTGGAGCCTTGTGATGAGGTATTAGTTCCTCCCTTGACTTTCTTCGCTTCTGCCACGTGCGCCTTATTTGTCAATGCTATTCCTATTTTTGTTGATGTTGACCCAGCAACATACAACATCAGCGCTGAAGCGATGGAAGCTGCAATTACTGACAGAACGCGCGCTGCTGTTATCGTGCATAATGGCGGTTATCCGGCTGATATGGATGCGATAATGGAAGTATCGCGCCAACATGATTTGCCGATAATAGAGGATTGCGCCCATGCTCACGGCTCTGAGTGGAGAGGCACACGGGTGGGCGCGATTGGACATCTTGGCGCTTTTAGTCTTATGGCGGGTAAATCACTCGCCGGCGGCGAAGGTGGAATTATCTTAACCAATCATGCTGAACTAAGAGAAAAACTGTATGCGTATATGGACCTGGGACGTTGGGTGGAACGCTCTGATAAATCGGTTCGTCTAGATACTACTTCTAACTTTCGGATGCCTGAATGGACTGCGGCCATTCTGCTCGCGCAGCTAACCAGGTTAGACGAACAGATCGAAACTCGTGAGCGGAACTTTACCTACTTGGCTGAGGGGCTAAAAGAGATTGACGGCGTTGAGCCTTTTGAACGCGACCCGCGCGTTACTCGCTGGAGTATCTACTACTGGAATTTCAGATATAAACAGGAGGAATTTGATGATATTCCACGCAATAAGTTCTTAGAGGCGGTCAACGCGGAAGGCGCGCCAATCGGCGTCGGAGCGCATGGTAGGCCGGTTTATCAGAATCCATTGTTCCAGGCGATGACCGCCGGCAATACATGGCCCATAAAGTGTCCATCATATGACAAACCGATAGACTACACTAAAGTGCATTGTCCGGAAGCGGAGAGGATATATCAAACTGAAGCTTTGTGCATTAGTCATCCAGGTTTCTTGGGTAGCCGAGAAGATATGGATTTAATCCTTGAGGCTGTACGCAAAGTGCGAGCAAATACTGATGAATTAAGGAAGTAGAGACGAATTTGAAACGTCTACTCCGTTTACACGCCAATAAATTGGCTTACTACGAACCATGATTTACTAATTACAAATATCTCTGGAGGAAATAAATGGAATACAGAAGAATCATCCCCTGTTTAGATGTAAAAGACGGGCGTTTGGTCAAAGGAGTTCACTTTGTAGATTTGAAGGATGTCGGCGACCCAGCTGAGAACGGCGCTGCCTACAGCGAAGCGGGCGCTGACGAGTTGGTATTCCTCGACATCACAGCAACGCTCGAAAATCGGAAGACGATGATTGATGCTGTGAAGAGGACGGTCGAAAGGATTTCTATTCCGTTGACGGTTGGCGGAGGTATTGGGAGTATTCAGGATATTCAAGATTTGATGGACATCGGAGTATCCAAAGTTTCCATCAACACAGCCGCTGTGCACAATCCAGATTTTGTCAAGAAAGCGGCGGCGGAATTTGACAGCGAAAAAATCGTCGTCGCCATCGACACACGCAGTTCGTCCCAGGTCCCATCGGGATTTGAGGTGGTGGTAAGTGGTGGCACAAAGCCTGTGGGGATTGACGCTGTTGAATGGGCGAAGAGAGTTGAGGATTTAGGCGCCGGTACAATCCTGCCGACGAGCATGGACGCGGATGGAACGCAAGCTGGATACGATATCCCGATGACAAGGGCGATAGCCGACGCGGTGAGTCTGCCCGTGATAGCCTCGGGCGGCGCAGGAACCCTTGAACATCTCTATGAAGCTATCACCGAAGGACACGCGGACGCCGTCCTTGTCGCCTCGATAGCGCACTTCGGAAAATATAGCATTAGAGAGATGAAAGAATACTTGGCTGAGAGGGGAATTCCTGTTAGGTTGTAGCACAAAGCTCGATTCTCTGAAGTGCGGGGCTATGAAGTGGAATGGGAAGAAAGCTACCGCTTTCAAGCATGCAGAGGTTCAGGAAATAGAAATGCAACAAGTTTTACTTCATACTGTGGGAAATTCGTCATCACAGTCCGATAAAATAAAGGATTGCACCGATAATTAATCCGAAAACTAAATTGAATAGTTTAATTAAGACAGAATCTCTGACAGTATAGGATACAAGTGGCAACATCCCATGTCCGTCCTGAACAATAGAGCTTGCAAGAAGCACGGAAAATGGGATAAGCCGATTAGCAAACATCACTACAAAAATGAGGTGCGGGCCTGATTCAGGGATAACAGCTACTAAGGAAGCTATCAACAGTACCCAGAGCATATGCTTCTGAACAAATGCTTGAAGAGAAAAGTATTTGAAAGCTAAATCAAGGAACAGAATGGCAAAAAAGCTCCAGAGGAATATACGCCAGAGATGCTTCTTGGCAATATGTGTCCAGATATGTTCCTCAAGATAATGTTCAGGCGCCGTGGTCACGATGAAAACCGCTATGGAAAGTAGAACAAGGAAGGTAATTCGTTCCCAATCCCACGTAGGAGCGCCAATATTCCCCGAGGCAATTCCATAGAGAAAAATGACCAATAAAAGGAGCAGGAGAAATCTTGCCAGAGATAGCTTTCTAAAATGCGCCCAGATAGCCTCCCTGTCAAAGTATTTATAGCCCTCTTCCATATGCCAAACGGAAAGTTGACATTCTTGACAGGGGTTTATTTTTAGGATTAACGCAATTTTATCTGCAACCCAAGCAAGCGCGATTCCCATCAAAAACAGTATCACAAATAGCAGCAGGGCTTTGCCTGGAAACAGAGTCAACATCACAAAGGCTTCATCTCCTGATGTAGCTATCATTCCACCAACTATCGCGCCAAAACTTAAAAGCCCGTGTACATAGAAGGAAACGTTCATAAACGCTCCCAGACAACCGGGTGTGCTTCCCAGAAATGAAGCGACAATATACTGTCTGAATAGCCCACCTCTTACTGCCTTGTTCATCTTACCCCTGGTCAGAACATTGATATAATCTACAAGTATCATCATCACGAACACAAACTCGGTTATCATAAGAGACTGCTTAAAGCTTTCAGTTATTAACTTTATCATGCCAGTTTACCCTTTCAACTATGAACTATACTTTTTCAGGAGATATCTCCACTTCTCCCCCTTGTGTTAAAGTATGCCGCTGTCAGGGCTGTAATGGGAATCGCTGTAAGCATGCCGATACTTCCCGCCAATGCTCTCAGGATTTCTGAGGCGATAAGATCAAAATTCATCACCCGAATAAGTGGAAAATCGGATTTTTGTCCTATGAAGAGCAGCACCATAGTGAGCGAACTGCCCGCATAAGCGAGAATCAGAGTGTTCGTCATCGTGCCGATGATATCCCTTCCTATATTGACGCCGGCTCGATAGAGTTCTCTCAGGCTCAAATTGGGATTTGCCTGTCTCACTTCTGTAATCGCAGAGGAGATGGAAATCGAGACATCCATGACCGCGCCTAAGGCGCCGATGATAATGCCGCATACCAGTATGCCTCTGAGGTCGATTTGCTCAGAGATGGACTGCAGAAAGATGGATTCATGTCCCACTAACCCGCTCAACCGCATCACCGCCGCGGATAAGACGGATAATACGCCAGCGACAAATACACCTCCTAAAGTGCCAATCATTGCCGAATAGGATTTGTAATTTATACCGGCCACAATCAACATGGTAACTGTTGTCGATAGGATGGAAACGAGGATGGCTGAGATTAAGGGCGAATATCCTTTCAGTAGCAGAGGCGCCATCAGAACAAAAATCAGAACCAGTGTGAATATCAAGGAAATTAGAGCTTTAACGCCTTTAAATCTTCCTAACGACACAACGGCGATAAAAAATAGAATTATCAACAATAGTAATGGTTTGCCTTTGTCCCGGTCGATGATGTCAATCTGCAACTCTTCGCCTGACTCTTCATAAGCTACGATGACGGTATCTCCCACCTTGATGTTGAGGTCTAAGAGGGGATTTTGTTCGGAATAGATATCCGTTTGAACGAGTTTACCCTTGTATTTCCCTGTTTTCATTTTGACGGTCACTTTATACTTTTGCACAAATCCCGCGTCTCGTAAATCTTCGGGAATTGCTTCCGCCTCCATCTTAACAACAACAGCTTTGTCATAAAGCGTTTTTGTCGAAACGTCGTCCACTTGAAAACCACAAGTGGGAACGACGATAAATAGCAGGGAAAAAACACAAGCGAAAACGCTATAACATCTATTCTTCATCGCTTTTGACCCTTTTGGGGATTGTAATTCTGAGGATTTCATTTGAGTGATGTTAAAAAGTTATTTGCCTTATCCCCATCCAAATTGACCTCCATTCTTTTTAACCCGTTTACCATTCTAAAACTTACTAACACAAGTTTTTCAGTTAGCCAAGTAGAACGTGCAGCTTGCTCGTTTTTAGCACGCCTGAGTTATAGTTCATCCCGCAAGGTTTTACACCATGTAGGTATTGTACCTTGTCAAAGAACGAATTTATTATATCATCTGGATTTTCTGGTGGTTTTGCGGCATCATATCCTTTCGCTTATAACTCGGAGTGTCAAGATTCCGAAACCGTTGAGAGAAATCTTCACATCGTGGAGTCCATGGGTAAGTATCCTCTCGTTCTCCTCTACAAGGTTCGTCTGATACGCTTGGGATATTGTGAGAAATGGAATCTCAAGGGTGGCTGTGGTATCTTTCCCCTCAGTTTCGATAAGGCGGAAAATGAAGCCATTTTTGTCCTCAGCCCTTTTCAGCGTTAAGATAAGAACGTTAGGCCGGTCAACCCGACAGAAGCTGATGGAAGTGGGAAGTATCCCATCCTTCCTACCGTTCATGCAGACCGGTATGAGCGGATTTGAAAAAGCCCATCCGAAATCCCTTGCCTTCCCTTCCTTCCAGTCGCCGCTGTGCGTCCTTATCGAGTAGCGGAAAAGCACATCCCCTACCTGAACAGGTTGGAAGTTCGTCCGGAAGTTGTTGACCATCACATAAGAGTAAAGATGTCCCCTTTTGAGCTCTCCATGCTTTGGGAACTCGTGTTCAAACCGAGGCGGCGTCACACCTCTGTGTGCATCCGAAACGGAACTAAACTCAACCACAGGCGCTTCTATGGAAGATAGCGTTACGCCAAAATCCCCTTTTGAGACGTCCACCCAATGCTGGACTGCGTATGCGTCCGTGTTTGCTCCTTCAAACTGGTCAAAAAGCGGCTCTATCACGGAGTTTGAGCCTTCAAACTTGAATGTCGGTTCCTCTACCGAAAAAGGGAATGCGAAGTAAATCTCCAGAAGCGGGGTGGAGTCCTTCAAGACTCTGTTGGATATGTCAATCCGTTTGAGCTTGTCGTATATCTTCTCTATCGCTCCCGTCTTCGGGTCGAGGATGATTTTGAAGAAACTATTCTCTAACCTGTTTTCCCCAACTTCGACGCTGCTTTGAAAATCCACTCGATTTTCCGCAGGGACGAGCTTGTATGTCCTGTAACCCATCGGTGGGACATCCTTTGCGAAGAAGAGAATTTCGAAAAGTTCAGAGGGGCAAACGCTACTACGATTTTCATCTTAAAACACCTCCTCATTTTATAAAACTGATACCCCTGCACGCATAAATGCGGAGGCTTTCTCGCCTGTTTTCCGTAAACCAATGCTCGTAAATAAGAGCGTCAATTTTTTACTATTTGTATGTTTCCACACTGACATAAAACAGTAGCATTTTCCTAACTTCTTTTATTCTTTGAGGGGTTAAGTCAGAGAAGGGCACTCTGAAGCGAAGGTAAGTTCCATCTTGAACGAAATTTACATTCTTCGCTTCCCCTTCCACGCTGAATCGCTCTATTTTCCTAACTTTTTCCTTTAAATCATACAATTCGAAATCTATCCCAAAACTGATTTGAGCTTGATATCTCTCTTCGCTCAAATGAACGACGAAGACGATATTTTTGCCGCAGGTGAATCCTTCGATGGAATCTTCCTCCTCTCTAATTTCGAAGGTGAGCTTCGGAGTTGTTTGAAATTCGTCGAATGCTAATATCTCCTCAGGAAATAGATTTGCAAAAGTAAGAACATACCTACCCAGAGTAGTGAGCCCAAACGGCGGACCTTTTACAAAGCATCTCTCGTCTTCTTCCATCTGGTACCAAAAAACTTTATATTTGTCAGAGTAGGCATCATGATAGTTAAGCACATAATAGAAGTCCTCCAGCGGGTTACAGCAAGCCCAACCGCCAAAAACTACGTAACATCCATGCTTCCGAATTACCTTTGCAGCTGATATATAGATGTTGTCCACCCATTCTTCCATGGTGGAAAGCCAATATTCCGCTCAGGCTCTATTCTGCTCCATAGGAAATCGAACCGGGTCCAACCGATTTTGAGCTCCCTCCAGAAATCTGTTTCAAATGTTCTCGTGCCGTGACATGTTCCCTGGAAAGAAACGAGAGTTGGCTGCATTTTGTTTTCTCCTTCTATCTCCTGCTGTGCGAAAGGTATTAACGCGACAGCGAATACTACGCCAAACATTGCAATATCTCCTTTTGAAGCCCAAACACACAAGGGCATCAGCAAAGTGAGTGGGAGCATGGGAGCTTGGGGGAACCTGACAATCCCGATTCTCGGGACGTTTTTTCCTTTCCCCCGCACTCCCCTGCCCCTCCGATGCGAACCTCTTGCCATCCCCCCGCAACCTATCAATCCTATCTTGGCTTTTCGCATTATATTCCACCCTTTTATTATACGAACAACTTTATTCTTCAGTCCTTATCCTTTGAGCAAAACCTGCTACTATGGCTATCATCTGATTAAGAAATATTCTCCCATCTCCTTCTTCTGTACTAATGAAGCCCTCAGCACTTATCCTAACATATCCTTCATCAAGGGCTTCTTCCTTTGCTTTTCTTAAGAAGTTAGGCCAGTTTGGTCTGTCTCCCTTAGTTCCTAAAGCGAGAATAACGGCATTCTCCTCCGTTTGGCTAAAACCTGTTTCCAAAGATGATTCAGTGTGTCTAAAAGCGCTATTTAGGGCTTCTGCTATTTTATCGCCTGTAAT
>DTYX01000745.1 GCA_012961655.1 Candidatus Poribacteria bacterium | reverse complement strand
GCCACTTAGAGCAGTTAAAAAAGAATGACTATCGGAATATAATTTACAAAGCACTTTACGCTTTACGTTTTACATTTCGCTTTTTTCTGATAAGTTCCATCAGATTCATGTAGAAGCGCAAATTATGGATAGTCGCAAGTCGATACGCTAAAGTATCCTTAATCCTGAATAAATAATGCAGGTAGGCTCTTGAATAATTTTTGCAACAGAGACAATCACAGAGACTTGAAACGGGATTTGAATCTGTTACATGTTTCTTATCCTGGATATACAAACAACTATAAAAATCATCCTTTGAAAGGTCAACGCTCTCCCAATCATCAGCATTGAAGATATATAAACGTCGATGGCGCGCGTCTCTCGTCGGTACGACGCAATCAAAGAGATTGTAACCCATTTCAGCGCATGCCACGATATTTTCCGGTTTCCCCACACCTAATGCGTACTTGGGATGGTCATCCGGCATGAGTTCAGCGGTGTATGCCAAAATATCTTCAAGTAAATCTCCCTTGGCGTCGATAGGCCATCCGCCAAAAGCGTAACCATCAAAGCCGACGCTTTTTAAAGAATCAGCGCAATGCTGACGCAACGCTCTATCGTTTCCCCCTTGAATGATGGCAAAAATTAGCGGCCGTCGTTCATCTCTATTTTGAGATAAATATCTGTCATATTCTGCTCTACATAGTTTAGCCCATGCTATGGTTCGGTTCACCGATTCCAATTGTACTTCCGGCGAATCTTCGGAGTGCGTACAATAATCCAAACACATCATAATATCCGAACTTAAGTGAAATTGCGCTTGAATACATTTTTCTGGCGTGAGTATTTTTTTCTTTCCGTCGGAAAACTTAAAAATAACCTTGTTCTCTCGAATAGTACCTAACTTCGGATTTTGCCTTATGAGCGAAAAGAGCTGAAAACCGCCTGAATCGGAAAGGATGGGCATATCCCAGTTCATGTAAACATGGCATCCTCTCATCTGTCTCAATAATTTAGCGCCAGGGTTAAGCATTAAGTGGTAGGCATTTATCACCAGCCCCTGGACGCCGCACCGCCTGAGGTCTTGTGAATCTACGCACCGAACAACTCCGCGCGTGGCATCGGGAAGAAACGCCGGTAGTTTTAAAACACCGTGCTTTGTGTGTAGGTTGTTCATAATTACTTATAACCATAAAACGTTTTTTTCCATACTATGCGAGAATTGAGTAGAATACACCATCTTTCTTCCGTTTTAGGAAGCCGCCACAATTTTATATTTAACGGTAAGATATTGAATGATATGTTCACGTACCATAGCATATTGGGGCTCTAGTTCCTTAGCAGCTAAAGGTTTAGGATACCAAAGACTATAATTAACAATCGTCGCGCCGACAATCCTGCCATCTTTAATTGACCTTCGCAAAAAAATATCGTTACCGATAGAAACGACCTCGGCTGGTTCGGGTTCGAGGGTATCAATTAAAAGATCGAGTTCATCAGATTCGGTATCATAAGCTAAGTTAAATAAGTTCTGATAGTTTTAGGCAAAATCTTTAGCCACGGATTAACACCGATTAAGCACAGATTTTTACTGATATTTCCGTGTAAATCCGTGTGTAT
>DTYX01000744.1 GCA_012961655.1 Candidatus Poribacteria bacterium | reverse complement strand
CGGATTCGGGGGGGAAACGCTGGCAAGCGGAAGTCAACTATCCCGCTTGGGGGCCGCCGGCTTATTCGGGTGGCAAACTCTACGCCGGCATCGGCAACGGTACGTTTGTAAAAAGCGCCGATGACCCAGTGGGAGAAGTTCTCTGTCTGAATGCGGATTCCGGAAATATCATCTGGCGTTATTCAGCGCAGGATTCCGTCAATACAACCATCGCCATCGCCGATGGCAAAGCTTACTTCGGCTCGCGCGATGGTTTTCTGTATTGCGTGGATGCAAATTCGGGTGAACTGGTATGGAAATTCCCCGTCGGGAAACCAGTGCTTTCTTCGCCGAGCGTCGTCGGCAATCGGGTTTACTTCGGAGCAAACGATGGTATCGTCTACTGTTTGGAAACATCGAAAGGACAGATGGTCTGGAGTTTCGATGCCGGCGGCATTACATTCCTGATGGATATAGAAGGCGGAGTTCTCTCGTCGCCGGCAATATCCAATAGGAAAGTCTATGTCGGTTCGTCGAATATGACGTTCTACTGCTTTGAAGCGGAGGAGTGAGGTAGATAATATGAAAGAATCATCAAATAAGCATAATGCCAAATACGATGGAAAGGTTAGTCAAATTGACCTGCAAGACCTTATGCGAGCAATATGGATTCACGACAGAAGATCGCGGGTAGGAACGATTGCAAGTGTGATAGGAGCGACTTTGGGGATTACAGCTATCATCTTTACAACCATTGTCGCTATCCACACGACGCGGCAATTTCGCATTGTCGGGCAGCGACTAGACACTGTCGGGCAGCGACTAGACAACATGGGTGATCGACTAAACGATATAGGTGAACGACTTGAGCAACTGGAGCGCAGAATGACAATTTCTGAAATTAGCGGTCAGTTAGTTTCCAACATATCGGATTTATACATAGAGATTTATGAACGCGAAGCGGCAGAGACAGGCTATGTCGAAGCTACCCGCAAGACAAGGCGATACCAGATAAATCAAAAAGGGAGAGACTTGCTGGTAGCAGTAGGTCCAAAGCTCAAGGACAAAATTATAGATGAGTTCGCAAAAGCTGAAAACACCGCGGGAATGGTGTTCAAGTTGCACCCTGAGTATTTATACGAGTTAATGGCAGCGTACAATAAAGCAAAGGATCCGGATATTTCCCTCAGAATCCTAATCGGGGTTATTTCAGCCTACGCGCACAGTAATTGATTTCAGCGGTATCGTCTCTTTCAGCACCGTGTCTCAAAATCGCATTGGAAGAAGATGGGAGTAAAAATAAGTAATTCACAATTGTAGTCGATTTTCTAAAATTGGCACCTCCCCGATTCTCGGGACAGGCCGGTCGTCGATAAATATTGAAGTCTTCCTATTGCTTTGAAGCAGAAGAGTAAGGTAGATAATATGAAAGAATCATCAAATGAGCATAATGCTGAAGAAAAACCAAAGAGTTCCCCTGAGAAAAGGATAAAACTCAGCAGATATTTCCCCAATTTAGGCCGTTACTGTCGTATTCTCGCAGAAGATTTTTTAATTGCGATAGGCATCATAATTTTGTTTAGCTTGTTTTCGGGTTTTATCCACCTGCTATCTATCATCCCATTTTTCCACTCTATAAAGGAAAAATTAATATATTTCGAAGAAGCTCATTTTTGGTTATTATTTGTAACATTTCTGATATTTCCTGTGTATTCGATAGCTGAAATAATCGTAGCTAAATCGAAGGAGTTTAAAAATCATGACGATAATTAAACTACTCAAGCCATTTGAAAAAACTTTAGAGAGCAGGAGATTCAAAATAATCCTATACCTCCTTACCTCCATTATCCTTGCTCCCGTCGCCGCGTATCTTGAACATATTGGACTTCGTCCAGTCCATATAATATGGTGCATTTGGCTATTAATAATTCCAGTTACGTATGGTATTTACTTTGTATGGTCTTGCGTAACGGAAAAAGAGGAGGATTCAATCGTGAATGGGCAATTGCCAAAACCCGATATGTTTGAGTCAGTGGGAAGAGTAATCTTTAACGACAAAGATGGCAAACCTATTGAGCCAGAGTTAGCATTGGAAGCTAGTGATTCAGGAGTTGTACTCGGTTCCTTGCAGGCAGAGTTTCCAGGCATTGGAGCAACTATACGATTCCGATTTTTAGGTCTGTATTTTGTCGGGGCAGAATTAATTCAATTGAGGCAAGGGCAATCTGTAGTCCTGGAAATTGATTCGAAGCGGTTTTTCCTGTCTTTACAAAAGCCGCAAAATTTAGGAAATTGTAGGTACTTAGGCATCAAAGTGGACAAGGATAAGTGGAAACATCTTGAGAATATTGTCCGGAGTGTCAAGGCAGGTATTATACCATGAATGAAAATATAAACAAGACACCTCGAGATTTGCTTACCAGGGTGATGTTGTTCAGGTTGAAGCAACGCCAATGTGAAGATGGGGATATAGTCGAACGATATATTGTCGAATCGGAATCACTCATCGAGACCTTTTTTCTATAAATTATCACGCCGTTGATAAAACTCAGGAGGATTTATCGCTATGAAAATATTCATATCAATCGATTTGGAAGGTGCTGCTGGATATATCGGTTCAGCCGAAGGCATCAACACTGGGGAACTAATGGCTGCGGAAGCAAACGCCGCAATCGCAGGAGCGTTCGACGGAGGCGCGGAGGAAGTGTTGGTTGTAGAAGCGCATGGCAGCAAACGCAACATTAATCCGCAAAAAATTGACCCTCGTGCGCGGATACTCAGTGGCCGCCCCAGAACACCAGAGCACATGGGCGGAATTGATGACACCTTTGATGCTGCCCTGTTTATCGCCTATCATGCCAAAGCTGGGACGCTGAGAGGTGTGATGTCGCATACATATTCAGGAGTTGTTTACTCGCTACGCATCAACAACATCGAAGTCGGCGAAACCGGCGCTGACGCGGCTATCGCAGGTCACTTTGGAGTGCCTGTGGTGATGGTATCCGGCGACGATACAGTTTGTCGGGAAGCAAAAGAGCTACTTGGCGAGATAGAGACAGTTGTGGTGAAAGAAGGTGTCAGTCGCAGCGCGGCTGTTTGTATTCCGCCGTCCAGAGCTTATGAGATGATACAACAAGGCGCCGAACGCGCGCTGAAAAAAGTGGAAAGCGTCCCGCCCTTCGTGATAAAACCGCCCATACACGTTGAAGTCACCTTTACTGACCCCTCATACGCGGATACTATCTGCTTTCTGCCGTTTGTCGAGCGGATAGATGGAAGAACGGTAGCTTACGATGCGCCAAATCTCCTCTACGCGATGAAGATATTCGATGGATTTAGGTTTTTGTCCACCGCGGTGCGGTAATAAAAGCGGCGACTACTAACATT
>DTYX01000743.1 GCA_012961655.1 Candidatus Poribacteria bacterium | reverse complement strand
AGGGCAAAAGGAGAAAAAAATTTTTACATTGTGTGTGGTCAAATAAGTGTTCACTCCACAAATTGTTTCACGAGATAAACCACGCGAAGTCCGAGACCCTCTCGATTCTTGGGCAGACAAGACTTATGAACATCAACCTATTTGACCACTACAGATTTATTTTTTGTCATAGGCCAAAGAAAACAATCGGCAATTTTGACCTATGTGTAATAATTCAATGGTAAAATAAGCGGCAGAGCTTTTTTAGTTCTCCACCACTATGGCTTCAACAGGACATTCTTCTGCCGCTTGTTCGCAAAGTTCTTCGAGGTCTTCAGGAACAACGTCCACTTTGACCTGGGCTACATCATCGTCATCCCCTAGATCAAAGACCTCAGGGCATGTATCGACACATAGTCCACATGCAGTGCAAAGATCTTCGTCAACACTAACTTTCACTTTTTCACCTCCAATTTTCGTTCTATACTTTCCAGCATAAAATCACTTACGGAATTTTATGCCAAGCATGAATTATACCAAATAGACTTATCAAAATTCAATAAAAAATTGAAAAATTTTCGGGCGATTCTGGAAAAATTTCAATTTAATCCGCGCTTATTATCTTCCATTTCTCATCTTCCCGCGCGAATGTGAGCGCAAATTTCCATGAGACCTGTTTGGGCTGTCTGCTCCCAACAGGAGTGTGCTGTAACGTTAAGATGGCATTAGCGATGATTGTGCCATCAATAACGTTCGTATGCATATTGAGATTACTTATGGTTAAATCGATATTATCATTTTGTTGAAAGAAATCAAAAGCCTTATTGCGAATATCCGCGTAACCCCGTCCATTAGAAAAGTAATTCTGAGAAAAACAGGACATGACCTTTTCCAAATCCTCGCTCTCATAGCCCTTTTCGTATGTATCCAGCACTTCTCGAATTAACATTGCATCTGACGGCTCAGGTTTTCCCTGCGGCGCTAACAACTTCGTGAACTTTTCAGCAGCTTTGCCCGTCGGTAAATCATAGCCCCACACCTGAATCTCCATCACCCTTGCGATACCTTCAATATTATAAAGCGCCCGACCGCCAAATGCAGTCAATTCATAACTTTTTTTCGTGTCGTTGGAATAGATGGGCACCAGGCGAATCTTATCGGTAACCAAGCGGCCGTTAATATCATGGACAATTTTGCCGGCGATATTATCTCGGATGGTATATTGTACGTCTACTTGTCTGCCCGTAGGAATGATACCCCAGCCGGTGCCGTGCCAGTATTCGAGTCGGTAGCTCCGGAGACCATATTTTTTGGCGGGATATTTTTCTGAATCGATAGTGTAAACCACAACACGTTTAATTTCCTTCTTTTCGGGTAGATTAATCCGAATATAAGTACGCTTTCGTATTTCATCGGACTTCAGATGGTTGAGACTTCCCGCCCAACCGCTTCCTTCGTCCCAGGTATCTGAGGAGATATCACCGTCAATGACTTCTTCCGGTAGATGTGGAGGCTTGTTATCCGGCGATTCGGCTGTCGCCCCGCGAGTAGCTAATGCGAAGTTGATTAATTCAGGCGGAGGCTTGAGAAGTTGTTCCTTGAGAGTAGTTGATTGACAGCCTATTAAACCGAAGAGCAATACAATGAATAAACTTTTGAAATACATTCTTTTCACCCCCTCATTTGCAATATGATACCATTTTTTACAGAAATTCTCAAATCAAATCGTTTTTTTGGAAATTTCCCTTGAGAGAATTTCCGTAGAGGTTGAGTAGGAACGTATCGAAACCAAGTCCCAAGACTTCGGGAATCAGCAGCTTGAGATTGCCCGAATTTTTGCGAATCCAGCTACACCCCACTACTTTTTTGCGTGGGGAATTTCTAAATTTGTATTTTTGTGTTTGACAGATTTGTAAATAGTATGTTAAAATATTAATAATTGCGTTTCGGCGGGAATTATTGCGCTTCAACAAGGAGGTTATAACAAGTGACACGAATAAAAGTTCTCATCACGGTAATCGTTATTGGAATGTCGATATGCTTAACCGTTCTTGCCCATGAGAAAGGTTATGAATATATCGCGATGCGAACAAGAGTGGCGCCGAAAATTGACGCTAATTTAAGTGATATTGTATGGCAGAAAGCGCCTTCCGCGACTCTGGAGCTTATTAACACCGGCGGCAAGGTTAAAAAGGAATATGTCAGCACAGCATGGACTTGTTATGACGACGAATTCATTTACGTCGCGTTTCTCAACGGCGAGCCGAATCCCAAGAAAATTACGACGGCAATCAAAGCTCACGATGGCGGTACCTGGAAGGACGATGAGAATGAACTGTTCATCGAACCAAACCATGCTGGCGCGAAACCATACTTTCACATCATGATTAATGCTGCCAATGTGACGGAAGATGCCGAAAATGGGGGCAAAGAGAATGCTTGGGAGCCCAAGAGCTTAGAGAGCGCCACCAAAATCCGCGATAAAGATTGGATTCTCGAACTGAAAATTTCGTTTGAAGATTTAGCCATTAAAGGTGGCGCTCCCGTTGGTGAAACTTGGGGCTGGAATTTCAACCGACATATTATGTCCGGTGTGGACATCTGGACCGGTTGGAGCGAGACTGGCGCGTCGTTCCATACCCCAAACCGGTTTGGCGACATCATCTTCAGCGATGAAGAGTTAGCTGTTTCACCTGCTGGTAAAGTGACAACGATGTGGAGCAGTATTAAATCCGTCTACTAATTTTG
Source organism: Candidatus Poribacteria bacterium (assembly GCA_012961655.1). Classification (GTDB taxonomy): domain Bacteria; phylum Poribacteria; class WGA-4E; order DTYX01; family DTYX01; genus DTYX01. The sequence goes on along the minus strand of DTYX01000743.1, from coordinate 3,576 downwards.
TAGCAGCATAAGATTCTCAAGAATATCAAGGAGGTTCTAAAATGTCTAAAAAATTTGCTTTTACGACGATTCTAATTTCGATGTTTATATTATGTTTAGGAGCTTGGTCTGCGGAACCAGGTTATGAACTGACGATTCCAAAGACCCCGACTCCTCCCAAAATTGATGGCGTCTTAGATGACGCTATCTGGGCGGCTACGACACCGGTTCAGGTTGATAATATCAACACGGGCGGCAAAGTTGATGCTCCTTATGTCAGCGATGCATGGGCCGCTTACGATGATGATTTTCTCTACGTTGCTTTCCGCAATGGCGAACCCGACCCCAGCAAACTGACAACAGCATCGCCAGGGCACGACCAGGATGTTTGGAAGGATGACGAAATTGAACTGTTCATCGAGCCTGCATACGCTGGAGCGAAGCCCTATTATCACATCATGATTAATGCTGCCAATGTGACACAAGATGATGAAAGTGGCGGCGCGGGCGCAGGCTGGGAGCCATCCAGTCTTGAAAGCGCCGTAGAAATCGGAGATAAAGATTGGGTTATCGAAATCAAAATCTCCCTCGCAGATTTGGGACAAACTCAAGTACCTGCTGAGGGCACGCAATGGGGCTTTAACTTCAACCGACATATCGTCTCCGGCGTGGACTTCTGGACAGGCTGGAGTACCACAGGCCCATCGTTCCACACTCCCGAGCGATTTGGAACGATAACTTTTGGCGCAGTCGTCGCTGCAGTCGCTCCTGTCGGCAAAGTAACTACAAGCTGGGGAAGTTTGAAGAGGAAATAGTAAGATTTTCTGATTATCTGTCCACTGCCAATTTCAACTTCTCTCTTTAATTCTTATGCTGACTGGATTATTTTAATTCTCGTCGAAGCTAAAAATGAAAAGGAAAATGACTTTCACTATAGTCGTAACTCTAATTGTTCTGAGTTCACTTTCCATTCACAGGTCTGATGCGTATGCAAGAAGTAGAATTGCGTTCGCGACAAATCGAGATGGCAATTGGGAGATTTACCTGATGAATTTGGATGGGACAGATTGTGTGAATCTAACACAGCATCCAGCATCAGATTTCTATCCTGCGTGGTCGCCGGATGGCAGACAGATAGCTTTCTTTTCCAATCGAGATGCTAATCTCGAAATCTACCTGATGAACGCGGATGGTACATCGCCAAAACGTTTGACCTATGATGACGCACGGGACAAGGCGCCTGTTTGGTCGCCCGATGGGAAGCAAATAGCATTTAGCTCTGACCGCGCGGGAAATTTTGATATCTACGTGATGAACGCGGACGGCAGCGAACAGAAACAATTAACGCGGGACGCAGATGATGATATCTTGCCAGATTGGTCTCCTGATGGCAACAAAATCGCTTTTGTATCTCAGCGGGATAAAGATTTTGAAATCTACTCGCTCGATTTGCGAAATGGTCATGAAATGCGATTGACCGATTCGCCAAAGCAGGACTGTTATCCTGATTGGTCGCCCGATGGAGAATGGATTGCTTTTACAACTATGCGGGATGGCGACTTAGAAATCTATTTGATGGATATAAATGGTGAACGCCTTACTCGACTAACGGACAACGACGTCGATGACGCTATACCTCGATGGTCTCCCGACGGCAGCCAGATTGCCTACCAGTTTGAGAGCGAAACGGGAAATTGGGCGCTTGCTGTGATGGATGCGGATGGAAAAAATCAGAGGTTAATCGCGCCAGGACTCTCTTGGGATACAGAGCCGGCATGGGTTCCGCCGGGTTATAGTTCAGTTTCTGTCAATCCATCTGGGAAATACCGAATGACCTGGGGAAAAATAAAATAAAAATTCGGAAATGACGATGGGTGTCATTTCTGTATGTAGGGAGGCGAAGAAGCCTGTTGATACAATATCATTTTGTGTCGGCAGGCTTTTTGTGTTTGATTAAATTAAAAAAGCTCAAAAGAACCAGGTGATGTCAATTTAGCATAAATCAGCAGAACAAGCTCGAGTATTGAAAACTCGAATAATATCAATTAAATTATATTTAGGAGGTAACAAAATGTATCGAAAAACTTTGTTGACACTAACTATGATACTTTGTGTAACACTTGGGTATACGCTTTCTGCCATTGCTGTGGAGCTTGCGTTTGAAGCGGAAGACGCCGATACGATTGAAGCTCCAATGGTGATTGGGGTACCTGCGGATGGCGCTGCAGAAGGCGGTCCAGAACCTGTTGACCCCTCGGGAGGCAAATTCGTCTGGGTGCCAGGCCCGCCAGTGACTGGCGGCGGAGGCGAGGGATTCATGGAATTTGTCATAAATATTCCTGAAGCTGGCACTTATGCCATCTGGGGACGAGTTGTAGCATGGGATGGAAACAGCGATTCCTTTTGGATAAACTGGTTACCTGCGGATTCAGATGAAAATCCCCAGGAGACCAATAACACAGAGTTTCGCTGGGGCGTTGCTCAAGGAAACGAATGGCATTGGGATAGAATCAACCACTGGCTCGATGGCGGTACTTTTGATAGAGAATGGGATTTGCCTAAGGGTAAGACTAACCTCATAATCCGGACCCGCGAAGATGCGACGATGCTCGACTGCATCTACATCACTGATAATCTTGCAGCAGATGAAGCCGAAGTGAATCCCAAGCTGCCTTCGGAAGTCATTCCAGCCGTGGAGGCTCATGGAAAGCTTACAACTACGTGGGCTAGCATAAAGTCAACTCAATGATTTAATCCTTGATTCAGAAACCGAGTTTTTCCCAAAAACTCGGTTTCTACTATTCCACTGAAGGAGGTTCAAAATGTATAAACTTGTAGTAAGTGCATTTATCTGCGCAGCAATATTTTTAACATTTATTCCAGAATTTACATACGCCGCCAAGACAATTGAAATTGCGCTTGAAGCCGAACTAGCAAACACAATTCAAGCACCATTAGTCGTAGCCGTTCCTAAAGATGCTGAAGCAAAAGGTGGTATCGAACCGGATGAGCCATCGCGCGGTAAATTTATCTGGGCGCCTGGCGCTCCAACAACCGGCGGTGGAGGCTCTGGTTTTGCTGAATTCATCGTTGATATTCCTCGAGCGGATACTTATGCTATCTGGGGACACGTTATCGCTTGGGATGGCAATAGTGATTCCTTTTGGGTTACGGTGCTTCCTGCCGACCCAGCAGATGAAAATCCACAGACTAGCGGTAATACACAATATCGCTGGGGTGTTGCCCAGGGCAATATATGGCATTGGGATAGAATCAATCATTGGCTAGATGGCGGCACCTTTGATAGAGAATGGGATTTGCCCGTAGGCGAAGCTATCATCAAAATCTGGACACGTGAGGATGCAACGATGCTTGATGCGCTTTTTATTACAAGCGATAATAAACCCACTGACCCCGCTTCGGCAAATGTCCGTTTGCCGACAGACGAAGATGTAGAAATACAAATAAGCGGATTATCCGTTCATCCTATGGACAAACTTTCAACGACCTGGGGACGCATTAAAGAGAAGTAGTGCGCTGTTAAATAAGTTCTGATAAAGATAATTAGCCACGGATACACCCGAATTCTGGTGAATT
>DTYX01000742.1 GCA_012961655.1 Candidatus Poribacteria bacterium | reverse complement strand
GTTGATTTTTCCTGTGAAGTTCTTTCCATGCTTTTGAGTGTGCTGACAGTCGCGCTTGCTTCAGCGAACAATCTTTCGCTGTTAGGGGGGAGCGGATTTTCTCTCAGAAATTTTTCGTCTTTCTCAATCTGTCTTTGGAGGAGATTTTTTTCGTCGCTTTTAGTTTTGATAAGATTATTCAACTCTACAATTGTTTTTTCCGATTTTTCTATCTCTTTTAATCTCTCCTCTGCTTGGCTCAACTGACCTTGCGCTTGAATCTCCTCTTCTCTTGCGGCGTCTAGGAGCGCCATTTTTTCTTGGCTTTCTTCTTTAGCTTTTTGCAACTCTAGGTCTACATTTGCAAAAAGGGTTTTGCTCTGCTCATATTCACCCTGAGAAGCATTTAGCATCTTTTCAGCCTGCTTAGCTACTATCTCCGCTCGGTTCAAATTATCTTTCTCTATCTCAAAAGCATCGCGTTCAGCGCGTATATTCCCCGCTCGGCGGCCGGCTTCAATCTCCTTCTCCAATTTCTCAATCCCTCTTTTCTGAGCGAACAACTTTTCCCAGTTATCCTGCGCACTGAGAAGTTGTTCGTGAGCTCGGGCCCGCTGTGTTTCCAAATCTCTAGCCTGAGCGATTTCCTCTCTCTCACTGTTTAATTGTTCTAGTTTCTTGGACAGTTGTTCCAATAGTTCTTGGGTCGAGTCTATCTCTTCCCGACTGACAGGAGGCACTGCGTTTAATTCGGATTCCGATTGATTATAGACGCCTTCGACATCTTTCACTTTGTCATTTAAAACGTCTTTCAATTGTTCGTATAAATCCATTCCGGTGGTCGCTTCGAGGATTTCACGCTTTTTTTCAGGCTCAGCCTTCAAAAAGGCGGCAAATTCACCTTGAGCCAGCATGACCGAACGACAAAAAGCGCTGAAATCTAACCCCAATATTTTGCTAACCGCCCCTTCAACGGACATATCCTCTATCTCTTCTGCGCCTCGCCTGGGGGTTAAGCGTTGCGTAATCAATTCCCCCGTATCAGCATTAATTAGTTTTGCGCTCTGGGTCAAATTTCCTTTTCTGTTGCGCTTGACAGTCCACTCAGCTAAATAACGATTGCCATTTGCTTCAAAGAGAACTTCGGAAAATCCCTCATTCGCTCCCTGTCGGAGTAGATTCACAGCGCTTCTACTCCCTTTTCCTCCTAAGCGAGGAGTTTTGTTGTATAACGCCACGCACAAAGCATCCAGAAGCGTTGTTTTCCCCGAACCGGTTGGACCGGTAATTGCTAACAGGCTTGAATCATTGAGTGGTTCCGCCGCAAAATTGAGTTCGACCTCGTTTCTGAAACTGTTCAGATTTTTTAATCGAATCTTTAGTAGTTTCATTGTTTCCTCCGTGAAAAGGAGTCTTTTCGTAACCAAGTTCTTCTTTTGAAAAAAGGAACACTAAGTAGCCGAAGGCGTACCAAAACCGAGCGTGGGGTAATTTCGAATTCCCAAATCCGATTTCACTTTTTATCTTCTTCGGACGCTAACGCCAGCAACTCTTTGAACGTCGCCATCAATTCTTCAAGCCGTTGTTGCTGTTCATCATCCCCGTATTTACTTTTATAAAAGGCGGCAAAAATATCTTCAGGTGATTTTGCCGTTATCTCTTCGGCTGACATGTCACTATCACTTATCTGTTTGGCGGATAGAGCTTCTACTACCAGCACCTCTCCGCCACGTTGCGCGAAAGCGTTGCGGATAGCGTCTGAAGCGCCTAAAACAGGGGCGTCCAATTTCAACTGCACTTCGATGTATTTACCTTGCCAATTGAATCTGTCAGAACGGGCTTCCGCCATGACATCATTGAAATTCCCGCTCACTCGACATAATTCTTTGAAGACCGGGATGGTTATAGATTTTAACATATAAGCCCCGCCTCTACGGGTCTCACCGCTTCCATCCTCCCATCCTTCCATTCCCTCGTTACGCTCAGGGCAAGCTATTCCATTCTTACAAGCCTCATTTTGAAGGTCAAGGATGTATAATTTTTTGTCGTAAGTCGCTTCTTTGAATGTCATCGGCAGGGGAGAACCGGAATAGACGATGGGATACTCTCTACCCTTTATCCGTTGCGGTCGATGCAGATGTCCCAAAGCAAAATAGTCGATATTTGGAGGTAGGTCGCGTGCTGAGATGGGCAGACTTCCACCTATCTGAACGGAGCGTTCGGACTCGCTAACTTCGCCGCCATGAATGAAAAAATGCCCCATCAGCATTATGGGAGTTCTCCGCGACATTTTAGATAGACATTGCATATATAAGGCTTTTAACGCTTCTCGATAGCGCCTCGCTCTGTCTATCTGGCTTTCAAACGAGACGTGCGAGAGAAGCTCGCCTTCAGAGAGATAAGGCACAGCGGCGATGGCAATGTTAAAATTTTCCTTATCTAAGGTTATAATACACTCATCCAGATTATCGGAGATTCCGCCTACTACATGGATGCGCGCCATCGCCAAAAATCTTTTCGGCGCGGCTAGCCGTATCGCCGAGTCGTGGTTGCCGGCTATGATGACCGCGGAGGCGTCCGTCTCAGCATATAACCGAAACAGAAATTGATAATACAAATCGGTCGACTCCGCGGATGGCAACGCAGAATCGAAAATATCGCCTGAAACTAACAGCGCATCAATCTTTTCTTCTTTGATGATATATAGCAACCAGTTCAGAAACTGCCTGTGTTCGTCGATACGGGAACGCTCATATAATCTGTGACCGATATGCCAATCGGATGTATGAAGAATGCGCATAGAAACTCCTTTCGTGAAACTTACATAGAAATCGAGTTTTCGTCAAAAACTCGGTTTCTCGTTCCCTCTTGAATATCTATAAACATCACATCATCGGCATCTTAAGCAATTGCTGAATATCTCAAGAATACACAGGACAGCAGTACTTCCAATAATATCATAAAAAATAACCCAACAGAACCAAGCACTTCTAATGTAGAGGATGTATCTGTCAACCTACATGTTGCGGATGAACTCAAGAAACTGGCTGAACTTAAAAAAGATGCTATTCTTACAGAAGAGGAATTCCTTAACCAGAAAGAAAAGCTGCTAAACACTTAGATATAACTT
>DTYX01000741.1 GCA_012961655.1 Candidatus Poribacteria bacterium | reverse complement strand
TATCCCAAAGACCATTGGAAAAACATGAGGGTAAATTTATCAAATGGATATCGAAATTATTAGGAATCAAGTTAAATGGACGAACTAAAGAAGAGCTTTTGACTCCAAAGGAGCGTCGTCGAAAAACTATTGAAAAATTGTTAGAAAATCTCACCGTAGAAATAGTTAGGGATACAAATGTAATAAAAGTCAGGTATAAGCAAGCTGGTCCTAAGTATGATGCTCCAATCAGAGCAACTAACATTGCCAATACTGTTGCCTTGATTTTCGAGGAGTCCATGAAGGAAGATATGAAGAGGGCAATGCTACAAGCGGAGAATTTTGCGGATGCCCAACTTAGAATTGTGGAAGAAAAGCTAAAGGACGCGGAATGGAAACTTCAAAATTTCGAGTCTGAAAATAGAACCATCTCTCTAGATGACGAAGCGAGAGCAATTCTTGAGGTTTTAGCTGGATTAGACAGTGAGATTTATCAGGCAGAAGCGAGTAAGACAGAAGCAGAGGCTCGACTGCAGGGATTTATTCAGGAGTTGAGTAGAAGAAACGCAACTATTCTTTCCGCTGAAACACTTTCCAAAAATCCCGTATTACTTAGTTTGCGGGAAGAGTTAGCAAAAAAAGAGATTCAGTTGGGTTCTCTCAAAAAACGTTTTACAACAACAGATAACCTCAAAATTAAACTCCTGGAGGGTGAAATTGACGACCTCAAAAACAGAATCGCTGATGAGACAGAAAGTGTTTTAGGTTCAACGACAAAGTCCCCTAATCCCATCTATCAAAAATTAGAGCAAGATATTATTATTGCTCAGTCTGATGTCATTGGATATGAAGCGAGAATAGCAGTTTTGGAACATCAGAAAAGAAGTTTCGATGATGAAATCGCGCGATGGCCTGAGAAAAAAATTCAGTTGTTGCAACTTCAACAGGATTTAGCCATGCACCAGAAAATTCGAGATTCTCTGCTTGCAACGAAGCAGGAAGCAGGAATGGCTCAAGAGGCCGAGCTTGGCAATGTGCGGATTTGGGATAGAGCCATTGAGCCTCAGAAACCTGTAGGGCCCAGAAAAAGATTAAATATTCTGTTGGGAGCGTTGATTGGACTGACCTTAGGAATAGGCTTGGCATTTTTGCGGCATTATTTTGACAATACTTATCCATCCCTGGAAGATGTTCATAAAGAGATTGAAGCTCTTCCGGTACCTGTATCTTTCCTCGGTGTAATTCCCACGATAGAAGAGACGGAGGAACAAGGAATTGGTCTGATGACGCATGATGCTCCCAAACGCGGTACTGCTGAAGCATTCCGAATCGTGCGCACGAAACTTCAATTTATGGACGCTGAAAAACCTCCCAGAGTTTTATTAGTTACTAGTTCTACACAAGGCGAAGGCAAAACTACAATCGCATCTAATCTCGCCATCACCTTTGCTCAGATGGAAAAAAAAGTAATACTTGTGGATGCAGATTTACGTAGGCCATCATTACATAAAATATACTCTAAAGTGTTAGTGAAGCCCTCTAATGATACTATATCATCCGCTGAATCTGAAGTCGCTCGTGATACAAATTCCGAAACGTATGTGGACACAGTACAAACAAGCGCTTCACCCCCAGGTGTACAAAGTACAAATCTTCCAGACGTAAGTGATGATATAAGTCTTACGATTACTGATGATATAAGAAAACCTGGGCTATCGGAATTGCTGTTGATGATGAATGAGAAGGAACCGATTGAAGCGCTTCAGGAAGTTATCAAGGAAACGGAAGTGGAAAATCTACACTTACTTACCAGCGGAACAATCCCACCTAATCCATCGGAACTGTTGAGCTCTGAGAGGATGAAAGATTTTGTTCGTCTATTGGAACAAGAGTATGATTATGTTATCCTGGATTCTCCTCCCGTTAGAGCTGTTGCTGACCCGGTGATTCTATCAACCTTAGTTGATTGTGTCATTTACATCGCTGATATAGTTAAGACCAAGAGGCCTGATATAAAACTTGGTCTTGAAACCCTCTCAGACGCTAGCCCCCGTAATATCGGTATGGTATGTAACGTGATAGACCCACAGTACGGTGGATACTACGGCTATGGCAGATATGGATACAGCAAATATGGTTACTATGGGCGATATAGGTATTCAAGTTACTACTATTATTACTATTACTACGCTAGCGATGAGGAAGAGGAAGAGAATCAGGAGCCGAAGAGAAATAAGAAGCGCGGATTTTTGCTTGGTCGCAATAAGTAATCAAATACAGGGCAACAAATACCGCCTTTATATCTGGTTGGCTGAAATCTTAGGAACTGTAAGAGATATAAGGTGTGTACCAAACTACCTTACAAAAAGCGGATTTTTACGCTTAACTTTGAATGAAGTAATTATCAGGAGGAATTGACATTATGTTTAGATCAGCATCGACGCAATGGAGTATAGTTATCATTATCACCGTAGCATTGGGATTCACGTTTGTCTTAGGATTTAATAATTTCATATCCCGATCCGCAATAGGTGATGTTAGTGATATAGATTATTTAGAGCGAGCTAATAGAGCGTTCATCAAAGTCGTAAATCAAGCGAAGCACGCTGTTGTGCAAATAGCGACTACTAAAAAGATAAAGCAACGCGACCCATTTGAAGATTTTCGCGATCTATTTCCATTCCCCTGGAATTTTACCCCCCCGGAGGGTGAAAGGGAAGCCCATGGCTTAGGTTCAGGGGTGATTGTGACCGCTGATGGTTATATCTTGACAAATAACCATGTCATCGAAGGCGCTGATGAGATTATAGTATACCTCCCGGATAGCAACCGAGAGCTTGAGGCAAAGATTATCGGCCGCGACCCTGGAACGGATGTCGCGGTTATTAAAGTGGAAGAAGATAATCTTCCCACTATCACTTTAGGTAACTCCGATGAAGTAGAAGTCGGGGAATGGGTTATCGCAATTGGTAGCCCGTTTGGTTACGCTCAGACCGTCACGCGCGGGATGGTTAGCGCAAAAGGCAGGTCGAATGTGATGGTTAGCCTCGATCCAAATAAAGTTTGGTTCGACTTTATTCAAACAGATGCGGCAATCAATCCTGGAAACAGCGGCGGCGCGCTCATTAATATTCACGGCGAGTTGATAGGTATTAATACAGCAATAGCGACAGGGTCGGCGTTTAGTCGCTCAAATGCGGGAGTGGGGTTTGCTATTCCCATCAATCTCGCCCAGAATGTTATGCAGGACTTAATTGAAAAAGGCGAAGTAGAGCGTGGATGGTTGGGAGTCTATATCCAAAATATCGACTATGATATGGCAGAAAAGCTTGGATTGCAGAATACGGACGGCGCGCTTGTCGGACAGGTGCAACCAGATAGCCCAGCAGGAGAAGCTGGGTTTAAAAGCGGGGATGTTATTGTGGAGTTTGATGGCAAACCTGTGAAAAATGTTGGGCAATTGCGTATCACAGTCGCATCCACTGATATCGGCAAGTCGGTTGACGTCAAGGTCATCCGAGATGGAAGAGAAAAAATACTTAGTGTTAAAATCGGTAAACTTCCAGGAGAAAGCATCGTAGCCGTAGGCGGAGCAGTTTCCTCCGGGAATGTGAAACCTCTAGCGGGATTGAAAGTGAGAAATCTCACCCCTGAAATAGCCGAAAGATATGGCTATGAAGATGAAGATGGTGTCGTTGTTACCGAGGTTTCGCCAGGAGCTCCCGCTTACAAAGAAGGAATAAGACCGGGTGATTTAATTAAAGAGATAGAACGTCAACCGGTTAAAAACGTGAGAAATTACAAAAAAGTAACCAAAGAATTGAAAGGCAAAAAGACAGTTCTACTTTTAGTTAAACGTCGCAGCGGCGCGACAGGATTTGTTCTATTAAAAAGCAAGTAAGAGAAAATTTTTGCTTGAGCGTGAGCGGGAACTGCTGATTTCACAGAGTATTAGTTGAAGAATTTTTAGTTTGAGAGATGTGAGT
>DTYX01000740.1 GCA_012961655.1 Candidatus Poribacteria bacterium | reverse complement strand
TTCCGCAAATATCGGCATAGCAGATATTAAAAGTGTAAATATTATTATCGCTGATATCCTGCGAATCTTGAAGCGGTTTACCGAAGGTAAACTGCTGAACAAAGCAAACATAATAACACTCCTCCTTGTAAACGTAAAAACAAATTTGGTTTTAGAAATGCTTACTGGAAGTCGCTTTTTAAACGGCAACTCATTGAAAATTGTTGACGTAGGATTATCTTGCTCTAAACGCTTATAAAAGTCAAGATATTCCAAGAAGTTCTCGTATACGCCTGATACACTCACCAGCGGAAAAAAAGAGCTCAATAGATAGAAAGGCTAATTCACTCCGAATATAGGGAAAATCGAAATCAGTTTTATCCCGTGTAAGAAAAAGCATCTTCAAATCTGGAGCTTGATTGTTCGCATTGTTTAGATTGTTCGAAAGTAATATCCAATCGCGCAGTTGTTCCAAAATCTCCTCGCTGATGCACTGTTTTGGAAGTTTCATTGTATTCACCTTCTAATCTTCACGTTTCACGTTGATTATCCATAGATAGGTGTTCCCGTTGTTTCCGTGAGCTTTCTAAACTCAGCAGCCAGCTTTTCAGTCATAGCCCCTGGCAAACCGTTACCAATCGTTCTGCCATCGATTTTAACGACGGGAATAATTTCCGCGGCGGTGCCGGTCAGAAAACACTCATCGGCGATATACAACTCATAGCGTGTGAATACCTTCTCTTCGACCCGAATGCCAATTTCGTTGGCAATTTCTATGACCGCATTTCTGGTAACACCCTCCAGAATCCCGACGTGGATAGGCGGAGTTATCAGCACATTATCTTTCACGATAAAGATATTATCTCCTGTGCATTCGACGACATACCCTTCGGCATTCAACATCAATGCTTCAGGCGCGTCAGCTAATTTTCCTTCGATTTTTGCTAAAATATTATTTAGGTAATTCAGCGATTTGATGCGTGGGTCTATCGCTTCGGAAAGATTACGCCGCGTTGCCGCTGTCACAATTTCTAAACCTTCATCATAAAATTTCTGTGGATACAGGACAATCTTGTCTGTTATGATAAAGACTGTAGGTTCAGGACATTTGTCGGGGTCTAGTCCTAAATCCCCTTCCCCACGAGTAACCACCAATCGAATGTAGGCATCATACAAATTATTGCGTCGGAGAGTTTCTAACAAAGCCTCTTCCATCTCTTTAATGTTCAACGGAATTTTGAGTCTTATAGCTTTCGCCGAATTGTAAAGACGTTTTAGATGTTCATCAAGTTTAAAAACCCGTCCTTTATAAGACCTGATGCCTTCAAAAACACCATCCCCATATAGCAAACCGTGGTCAAAGACAGAGATTTTGGCTTCTTCTTTTGGGACAAATTCACCATTTAAATAAACGACCATACTAAAATTCCTCCTGTTATCTTGACTTTGTTGAATTCAATTGTAGCACAAAATTCTATTTTGGTTTTCGACAGGCTGAGTGACGTATTGCCTTTGCATTTAAAGCAAGCCAGTTGCACTTTCGCAGGACGCTTTGACGTCTCCTTTCTGGTAATCTCGCTAAGTCGTCATCCGCCCTTGGGGAAAATTCTAGACAATACCGTATTTTTCCTTGATTTCTTCCCATGGAATTCCCTTGCCTGCCTCTAAATCCTTTTTGGATTCCAAAAGACTATCTATTAACTCAGTGTTGCTCGTCAGTTCCATATTTTCCAGGTATCGTTCAAGAGGACGAACTGACTTGCTTTGCAGCATTTCATGCACTACGCCAACAGGAATCTAAACCATTTTCTTCTACTTGATGCTTTCTTATTGCTAACGACGGAAGAAACGCTCATACATTTCACCTCTGGTATGCAAAATATGTTCTTTCGCTCTTTAACTTAGTCTAACAACTTGCGCCAGTTTCCTGCTTTTTTTCTACCATTAATCGTCCATTGGCTGATTTTGCATTCAATTATTCACTTCAACACCCGACACTGGCGGCTCTTCTTGAGTCTCCAGAAGGTATAGAAATAAGACAATAGGGTTAAAAAAGAATGCGAACAATGCCCATACGACAGCGCGCATGGAACGTTTCTTAGCGTCTCGATAAACCCAAAACGCCACACAGCCAGCACCAAGACCCAAGAAGACGAGCACTGTAAGGTATGCCTGGGTAGACCATCGTTTTTTGGCTCGCTTAACCTGTTCATCTTGTATCTTTCTTTGGAGTTCTTCCTTTTGTTCGTTGGTTAGATTTCTCATAGCATTCACCTCCCGCAAATCTCGCAAAGTAGCGCAAGCATCCTTGTTTGCGAAGGTGTTTTAGAAGCCCGAATTCTGGTGAATTCGGCTACTTTAGAAGCGAACATAATCACGTTTCACGTTTTACGTTTCATGAACTACAAATCCGCTATCTGCACCCCATCCGAAATCTTCCCATCAACAAGGTGAATCATCCTATCCGACCTTTGAGCCAGGGAGAGGTTGTGAGTAGCAATTATAAAAATTTGATTAAACCTATCGTTCAATTCCCAGATTAAATCATGCATGGCTTCACTGGTTTTCCCATCCAGATTGCCCGTTGGTTCGTCGGCGAGGATGACTTTGGGATTGTTCACCAATGCCCGAGCTAAAGCAACCCGCTGACATTCACCCCCGGAGAGTTTGGATGGCTTATGAGTTAATCTCTCCTTCAGGCCCACATGCTCTAACAGTTTTTGCGCTTTGTCATAAGCTTCATTTCGGGAAACGCGGGCGATTAATGCTGGCATTGCGACATTTTCGAGGGCGGTGAATTCTGGCAGCAGATGATGAAATTGGAAGACAAAACCTATTTCAAGGCTGCGAAATGCCGCTAGCTTTTTGTCACTCATGGTAAAAATTTCCTGTTGCAAGTAAAATACCCGTCCCTCTGTCGGTCGGTCTAAAGCTCCTAAAATGTTCAGCAAAGTGCTCTTCCCGACTCCTGAAGCGCCAACGATTGAAATAATCTCACCCGCCCTTATAACCATATCTATTCCCTTGAGGACGGGAAGTTCTGTCGAACCATCGTAGTACGATTTATGGAGATTTTCTACTCGAATTAGTTCATTCATAGCGCAAAGCCTCGACCGGGTTGAAATTTGACGCATGCCAGGCAGGATACAGAGTCGCTATCCAGCAGATCGATAATGAAACGACATTAACCATTGCAACGAAGCCCCAATTGATTTTAGCGGGCAGAGTGCTAATCTGGTATACCTCCGCATAAGGCATCGGTATATTCCAGCTTTTTATCGCCCAGCACAGTCCCAGCCCTAAGAGCGTCCCAAGAAGAGAGCCGAAGATTCCAATCACGCCGCCCTCAATGATGAAAATATAGCGTATGCTCCCCTTCGTCGCGCCCATTGCTTTGAGAATTCCGATGTCCTTTGTCTTCTCCATCACCATCATAATCAGCGTGCTGGCGATGCCAAAAGCGGCTACGACAATGATAAGCGCCTCGATAATGAAAGTAACGCGCTTTTCCATCTTTATGGCGTTGAAAAGGTCAAGATGCATCTCCATCCACGTCTTTGGAAAGAGTCCAAATCTCAATTTCTTTAGTATTTGATTCCGCACATCGTCCGCCAAATCCGCGTCTTTCGTCAGCACCTCAATGCGATTAACTTTGCCTTCTTCACGATATAGTCGCTGTGCAATATCCAGAGGAAGGAAAGCGTAGGCATTGTCATAGACATACATCCCTGAATCGTAAATATCAATAACCACGAAATTCCGCAGCATCGGAATCAACGCCCCTGGACGGGCGCGGTCGGGCACTAATCGGGAGATTAGAATAACCTTGTCGCCTTTGGTGACTCCCAGACGCCGCGCTACATATTTTCCTAAAATAATTCCGCCTGCAATCGTTTCCTCTTCCTTCAACTTTTCCCTGACTTCCTTAATTAACGGCGAATCAAAGTTAATCGACTTTTCGCTCACAAATTTGGAAAAGCCTGTCACCATGTCCTCTCTTTTCGGGTCAATTCCCTTCACGATGGCGGGATTTATCTCACTGCCCTCGCTTTGAATCCCCGCGTGGGCGAATACCACAGGCGAAGCCGCTTCGACATTGGGAACCTCTTTTATCTGTGCAATAATATCTTCATAGTCCGAGAAAAACGTTCCCGATGCGCTGACGGTGATATGGGCTTCGTTGGCAAGAAATTTCTCTTTAATCATATCCTCGAAGCCATTCATCACAGCGATAGCCACAATAACAGTCGCAATGCCCAAAGCCACGCATCCGACCGAAATTATACTAATTATGGAAATAAACGTCTGTTTCCGTCTGGACATGAGATATCTCAGTCCAATAAACCATTCATATTTCATGGCAATATTATCTTCAATGCGTAATACGTAATTTTCTCCTCTTACGCATTACGTATTACGTATTACGTACAGGTGCAAAGATTGTTGTTTAGCGTTCGGGGCGCATCTGCGGAAACAAGATTACGTCTCTGATTGAATTACTGTCCGTCAACAACATTACCAGACGGTCAATACCGATGCCTAAACCGCCTGTTGGCGGCATGCCGTATTCTAAAGCGCGGACATAATCCTCGTCCATCACATGAGCCTCTTCATCTCCCGCTTCTCGTTGCTTCAATTGCTCCTGAAATCGCTGACGTTGGTCGATGGGGTCATTCAATTCACTGAACGCGTTGCCTAATTCCAAGCGACCGGCGTAAGGCTCAAACCGCTCAACAAACATATCGTTTCCTCGTTTCTTCTTGGCAAGCGGAGAAACTTCAAGTGGGTAATCAGCTATAATAGTCGGTTGTACGAGATTCGATTCGACAAAAGTCTCGAAGAAAGCATAAATCAATGTTCCTTTCGATATCTTTCCCTTGACCTCAATCCCTTTCTGTTTTGCTATCGAACACAACTCCGCTTCGCTTAATGCTTCTACATCAATCCCGGAGTATTCTTTAATCGAGTCCACCATTGTTAAGCGCCGCCAAGGGGGGGTTAAGTCGATGTCATCACCCTGGTAAACGATCTGGGTTGTACCTAGGACCTCTTTTGCAGCATTGGAAATAATCTCTTCAGCAAGATGCATCATATCTTCATAGTCCGCGTAGGCTTGATAAAGTTCAAGCATGGTGAATTCTGGATTGTGGCTTTTGTCCATTCCCTCGTTGCGGAAATCCTTTGAAAATTCATAGACGCGGTCAAATCTGCCAACGATGAGGCGTTTCAAATACAATTCATTTGCGATGCGCAGATATAAATCGATATCCAAAGCGTTATGGTGTGTGATAAAAGGCAGTGCAGTAGCGCCACCATAGATAGGTTGAAGAATCGGCGTATCAACTTCAATAAAACCGCGGCGGTTGAGGAAATCACGAATAGATTGAATGATCTTTGTGCGAGTAAGAAAAACTTGTTTTACCTCGGGATTAGTAATCAAATCCACATATCGCTGTCGATATCGTGTCTCTTTATCCTGCAAACCATGCCATTTTTCGGGCAAAGGACGTAAGCTCTTAGCCAGTAACATGAAGTCTTTCACATATATAGTCAATTCTCCTGTTCTAGTTCTGAAGACAAATCCCTCAACGCCGATAATATCTCCGACATCAACGAGTTGTCTGTAAAAATCATACTTTTCTTTACCGACATCATTGTGGCGGATGAAGATTTGAATCTGGTCTGTGCTATCTTGAATATGAGCAAAACTAACCTTACCATGGCCGCGTTTGGTCATAATCCTACCTGCGATTCTTACATGATGAACATCATGGGGAATTTCTTGAATAGATGCGAATTTATTATTAATATCTGCGGCATAGTTATCGATGGCGTATCGATATGGATAAGGGTCAATATCTAATTTACGAATTTCCAAAAGTTTTTCATGACGTTGCCTAATCAAATCGCTAATCTCTTCCATTAAATATTATCCTCCAAACTTGATGTTAAACTCGAAGCAGATGCCCCCGTGACTCACTATGTCAATAAAAAGTCCTTTTAGACTACACCGAAATAGAATTTTGGGCTACGACTGAATTCCAACGCGTGGATATTTAGTTGTCTCCGTTCATCTGACATTGGCAAACTCAGAATCATCTGGATTTAAAGTAAAAATTATACCCCAAATGATTTGAGAAATCAAGCATTTTCTTGACAGACAAAACAATATTACTGTTTGGCGATGAAAATGGCTTTCCCCTTTCGTAAAGGCAAGTTCCCCCCTTTACAATCAAGTTTTTAAAAGTGTTAATTAACGGAAATCCTCACGTGAAGCAGATAAATATCTTGCCAACGCCGGTGATAGATGAAACATATCGACCAGTTGTTGATACTGTTCCAATGCCATCGAATTACGAGGCTGTACCTTTTCGGCTAGAATCATGAGATTTTTCGGCGTGTGGATGGGAGAGATGAATTCCACGATTGTCACCTTGTAGCCATTCGCTTCTAAAAGCAGCGCTCGAATTGCATCCGTCAGCAAATCAGCTAATTTCACTTCGAAAACGCCGTGTCGTGTGATGGCTTTGAGTGGATGAGCTTGCAACTGATTCAATATCTCGCTTTGACAACACGGCACAATCATCAAAAGTGACGCTTCTGATTTTATTCCCAAAGCTATCGCCTCATCCGTAGCAGTATCACAAGCATGCAAGCTGCAAACGATGTCGATATCTGTCCGAGGATGAAAGTTCATAATTTGGCGAACTTGGAATTCCATGTTCGCATACCCGAGCGCTCCTTGCATCTCCTTGCACTTCTCAATTAGCACAGAATCGGTATCTATACAGAAAAAATAACATTGCCGTCCGAGCTTCTCACGGAGAAAGTAATTCATCACAAAGGAAAGATATGATTTACCACATCCACAATCGAGAATCGTGATGCGTTCTTTTTGAGATGTTTTCTCTAGTTGGTCGCTGATGAGCTTAATGAAATGATTAATCTGCTCATACTTCCGTTGCTTTCCGCTTTTAATCTTCCCCTGGGGAGTCAAAATATCGAGAACTGCAAGCAATTTGTCAGCTTGTCCAACCTTGATTGGATGCATCGCATCATCATCTGTCGTCGAATTAAAATCACCGAGATTTATTTCCACGTTCCCCGACCTGATGCGGGCATGCACTACACCCGTAAATGATTCGCAGGTAATCTCATCATAGCCTGCATAGATTAACCTTTCAATCCTATTAAGAGCATTCTCTCCAGAAAGATGAGTCCGTGAGCGCCCATCATCATATACAATATGGCTTATGGTTATATCCTCTACGATTTCGCGATAGATTATGACCTCATTTTGTTGGATTGAACTGCAATTCAGGGTTATCTTTTTGAAGTTCTCCGCGTCTTCGATTCTTTGGGACAACATCATGAGTAATA
>DTYX01000739.1 GCA_012961655.1 Candidatus Poribacteria bacterium | reverse complement strand
TTTGGTCGTCCTTAGTTGGAATATTCACATCACAAGCAGAGAAAGCTACGATTAAAAGTAGGGAGAGGATGGTTAATTTCCTTCGCATCTCTTTTCACCCCCCCTCATGAATTTTTATTCAATATCAATCTTTTTGTGTGAGTTGGAGATACTATGTTTATCATCCATAATATTACCTAAGAGAATATCAGTTTTGTGAAGGAAATCGAAAAAGGAGGGCTTGATGAAAGAGATAGGGGGAAATTAGGGAGTGGAGGTAGAAGGAACAGAATAAATGAGAATTCGTTACAATGCCTGGGAGAGGAACTGAAATTGGCGCAAATGTCAGTTCATTTTATTGATAGACCTCGTGTTTCTGGGAATCCTCTCTGACAGGAAGGATAATTTGAATCTTCGGGTGGTAACCAAATTCATGATATTTTACACCCTGGTATCATTATAAGTGAATAAGTAAATTAGTTAAATTGACGGACACAACTTACATACGAATCAAGAAAACGAGAGGACGAGAAAGCGAGAAAAAGTGAGGGTTCCTGAATACATCGTAAAACAAACGAGAGTGTATTTTTACACCGTTTTGGGTGCTACCTGATATTCCATTGAAGCATTTACTTCGCAATTTTAGCTTATATCTCCTCTCGTTGGGAAAAAGTGAGCAAACGGAATAGTGATATCAAAGAACTCAATCTCAAGATATCGATGGTTTTTAATCTCGGAAATCCTATCTTCAAAGTATTTCACTGATTTTTGCGGTTTAAGATTTGTCCATTCTTCAGCCAATTTTTTTTGACTCCAGCTCCGCCGCACAAGGCGTTTCTTTACATTACTCCACCCATCGTCGAAGCTATCGGCGGCGAAAAATTCCTGGAGTTCTTCGGCTTTCAGAAGAAGTTCGGTGAATTCATAAAGGTGGTCCTCCCACGATGTGATGAGCTCCTCCTTGTTTTGAGGGTTATCCTTGACCTCTTCCAATAATTCGTCAGGGATTGTGACCGTAACTGTGAAATCGTACCCGCCACCTGGTTTTTCGGTTCGAGAAATTCTGACGTCGGGCAGAGGGGTACTGAGGTCCGAAAAACCGACCGACTGATAATTGAAATCGTAAATTTCGACCAATCGTTCTAAAACGGAGCGGAGCTCTTCGTCTGCTAAGGATTGGATAGCACTTCGGATTTGCTCTTCATCCTTTGCCAGAATATCATTCGCGCATCCGAATTCGTCGTCGCTCAATTTTTGCCAATCAAGATGTTCTTCAAGATATTCCCGCAAGGATACGGACTCAGTATCATCACACCACGGGCTCCATTCGTAATCCAATGGCTCCAACGGTTCGTCATCATTGGCATTCTCTGGGTCTATATCTTCAAGGGCAGGTTCTTCTTCAGTCTCCGAATCTGCTTCGGATTCATCGGGTTCGTCTTCCTTGTACGTCAGAAGAGCCGGCAGCCCTTTTTTGAGAGCACGGCTCAAATGGATTCGTCTTTGATTTTGTTTTGACACATCTCTAACGAGTCTTTGTTTTCGACCTCTATTCATTCCGAGTCCCATTTATCTTCTCCTTTCACTTGAAATGGCTAACCAAGAGATTTTCCAACGCTCCTCCTAGGTCATCCACCTCTTGCTCGATGGCGGTGTTTCGCAACGCCGAAAACGGTTTATCGAATGCAAGGTTGGCAAGCCAACCTGGACCACTTCGGATAATCTTGGTCAATCCTAAAATCGTCCGTTGCTCGATAGCTTGTTGAAGCATTAACCGCAGAACCACCTCGAAGTGTTTGATGTCAACTTTTCCAACGAACTTCCCAAAGATTGCGTCGAGCAAATCGACAGCAACAGCACCAACGTCGATTCCTTCTTTCAGTTTGTCCAGCGCGGAGAAAATATCGGGGCTCTCACCGTTGAAAAACTTGATGATACTCTCAAGGTCATTTTCAACTCCGCCGCCGTGCCTTGCTGAAAGAGAGGCTTGCGTGGCTCGCTCTCCAATCGACTGGCTGGCAATGACGCCAACAGGAGTGGCAGTTTCTACCGGTGCTCTCGTTGACAAATCCCATCCGTAACAAGTTCGACAAATGCCCTTTTTGCTTTGACAAAAGATTGGGGAACGGATAGAGATTATTTCTTCCCCTGAATTCTGAATTAAATTCAGTTCATCAGCGGTGATTTCTTTGAATTTCCCTTCCGCTGTGTTATACCATCTGCCTATCAGATTGTATTCCTTAATACTCTTTTTGGGGATTGAAAGGCATTGTTCTGTTCCACAATCATCTTCGGCAATTGACAGTCGCTGCGTCGCGTAGATAAGCTTTCGGGTGAGCCAACCTGCTCGCGGCGTGGCAAGCTGCTGTTCTACCTGCGTTTTGCGCCCTTCATAAACCGAATATACGTACTCGCCAACTGAAAGTCCGTGGGTTAAATTCGAGCGGATGATTTTGGGTTCTCTTTTGGGGTCGATGCTTTCGATTTCCCAAACACCGCCCACCATTTTCCGCATCTGCTTCGGGTTTCCCCGTGCGCCTGAGAGAAATATCTCCGCAACAGAATTATCTTTTTCCTCTAAGGTTACTTTGATTTCCTTATCAATCTGCTCTTCGGAACCCATCCTTTCAACTGTTTGACGCTCCATCGCAATCTCCCATAAATCCCAGATGCTGTAAGTGCATCCATGTTCGGTCGCTACACGAAATCCGAGATTCTTCAGTTGGGCTAAGCATTCCAACATCTCGGTATTCCCTTTATAGAATATTAGCGAACCCACTCCCTGACTGACGGTGTACGTTTGTCCTGAATCTGTATCGGTTATAAGCCATCCTGTTTTATTGGAGTTCGCTTCGCTTAACTCACTATCCCGATTTTGAATAGCAATGCTATCAGAGAGCTGGATGCCGTGATTTTCAAACGCTTGCTTCACTTTCGAGATGTCATGACGGAACTCTAAATGCGTTTGGAACGTCGAATCTACTCGGAACCTATCTCGTTGATTCAGCTTTGCTAACGGGATGTTGAGCAACTTTTTCTGAGAAAGTACGTCGAAAGACGATTGAAATTCTGGAGCGATGCATTGAATATCAGGACTTTTCTGTCGTCCTAATTTTGTCAAATAGCGGAATACACGTTCCTCCTCCTGTTTGGTGGTTAATCGGAACGCGTACTCATCGTCGAGGGCGCTTGTCCCATCAATCACCTTGCTAAATGCCCACCTTTCTATCTCCTCGGGTGTTGCAATCTTGAGAGTAATCTGATTAAAATCAAGCTTTGCTCCCTCGATGCAGTCGCTGGTATCCATCAAACCGATATGCTTGAGAATTTCATCTGTTACGTCCTCCCCGTCTTTCGTGAAAATAGGTGATAATCCGAGGCTCCTGAGGAAGAAAATAAACATCCGTATAGATTCTGGGAAGTTGTTGTGATTGATAAAAAAAGTTTCGTCTAACTGGGGGGGGCGCGCTTGAAGTTTTTCCTTTCCTAAAGCGTCATCGGATTTGACGCAAAGCATCTCATACAACAGGGAAGGAACATTGTGCCCCCACAGCGCCCAGACCTCCATCTCGCCAAGCCGTTGTCCGCCTCTAAGCCGTCTGCCTTTCAAAGGCTGCTCAGTGGTCTGAGAATATCCCGCATCACTCCTGACGTTGATTTTGTCTGCAGCATTGTGGTTGAGCTTCATTAGATACATATAGCCGACAGTGATGGGGGTTTCAATTTTCTGAGTTTGACTCTTTTCATCCATATAGTGGAGTTCGACCTTTCCATCTTTTAGGGTGTCATCGGCTTGTGAGAGCTCCACCAATCTATTTTGATTATAGGGGGAGATGAAGGGTGTCTCAAAACCATCACCGCCACCCTTTTTGGCAATCCACCCGAAATGGGTTTCGTAAAGTTGCCCCAGATTTTGCCGTGAGGGAATGCCGAGCGGATTTAAAAGGACATCGACATAACGGCGAAAGCGCTTGCCGTTACCATCCTTCATATAGAAAAATGGCATTTTTGCTTGAGGTAGGATTCTCGAGACAACGCCTTTGTTGCCGTGGCGGTTCGACAATTTGTCGCCCACACTAATCGGTCTCTCGTAGCGAATACGGAACCGAAAGATTTGTTTGACGTTGGAAGAAAGTTCAGCCGGATTATCATAAATTTTAACATCAACGGTTCCAGAGATACCAATCGGCGGTTTGGAGTCGAGTTTTGGCAACGCTATCTCGTCGGGGATATCGTGCTGTTGTGTTCGACTCTTCGGCTTCCTGCGATAGACCACTTCGACAAAGGGAATCGGTTCATTTACTTCACTTTGATCTTCAACGAGGGAGCGATAAATAATTTCGCGACTTTGACAGAGACGGCTAAATCGCATATTGAACCAACTTCTCGCCGCTTTTTCTCCCTTTTCTTTGGTTTTCTTTTGGATATCCTCGTTTAGGGCGGCACGCAATCGCTTCCTTAAAACCTCCTTCAATTTTGCTTCATCCGCAAGATAGATCTCGCGTTTCACCACATACTCGTGTTCATAACAGTGAATGGAGGTCAAAACATCTTCTTTTTGTAGCTGATCGGAGATGACAATCGCATCTTCAAAGTTCCATCCAAACCAGGGCGTAAAAGCAACGAGCAGGTTCTTTCCCAAAGCAAGTTGTCCATTCTCAGATGTGGCACAGTCCGCCAATAGATTACCGGCCCTGATTGAATCGCCAGCAGCGAGGGGCTTTCCATCTTTGACAGCAACCCGATGATTACGCACGGTTTTCGCCAGCGTTGGCAGATTCTGGTCAATTGAATATGACATGCCCGAATCGATTTTGATGCTTTCCCCGACAATGACATCAATCTTTCCATCTTGCAAGGCGAATGTTGCCTGATTCGACTCTCGAACAGCAATCGCTTCAAATCCGGTGAGGATGAGCGGCTTTTCTGGGTGCTTCAATGGTAAAGCTTGCTTCATCGCGCTGCATGCCATCAACGCCCGGTTGGGGTCGTCATGGCGAAGAAAGGGAATTAGGTTCGCCGCCAGGCTGAACGGCTGCTCCGCGCCGATGTCAATATAAGCGATTTCGTCTTTAGACTTTTTCTCCAACTCCTTGCTGCCACGTCGCGCCTGAACGGTGTCCTTTAATTGCTTGTCTGCGGTGACTTGATCAGCATAAGCTATCCATTTCGGCTTACCATTGTTATTTTTCAGATTCTCTTCTTCAGACGCCAACAGCCAGTCAATCTGATTGCTAACTTTGCCGTTAATCACTTTCCAATAAGGCGTCTTGACCCGTCCGAGTGCGTCAACCTGGGCGTATATAGCCAGCGAAAGTGTTAGTCCAACTTGATCACTCTGGGGAGTATCTACAGGACAAATCCGACCATAGTATGACCAATGGATATCCCGCTTTTGGGGGATGTAAAATTCGTTGCCTTGGACGCCGCGCCACCCGCGTTTGGTAATCCGTCGCTTTTCCGTCGCATCGTAGAGAGCGTTTGTGTGGAATAGATAGCGGCAGGATCCGGTGGGATTGTGCGGAAGTATCATCATCTGGGGCAGATTGATTGCATTTAACCTCTTATTTAGGAACTCACTAATAGCGGTTTTTGAGACATCCTCCTTTTTGGCAAACGCATCAGTAATCCGAGAGAGTCGATTGTTCAATTGCTCTTCAAGATAGTCCCCAACCCGCACTACCTTTTGATTGTCAAGATGTTCAAGTTCATCGAGGTCAATATCTCCCTCCAGAGCTTTATCAAAGTAGCGGATAGCTCCTAGCACATCAGGAAGGGTCAAACGAGTCTCAATCGACTGTTCAATGTAATCGTCTTTATCTTGATAGTCAATGTTAGGAATTCCTTCTTTGGCGGCATCGTCGAGTTGATTGAGACGACGGTTCACTTGCCAGCGGCCTAACCGCGTGAGTTCACTGGATTGCAGCCATGCTTCCACTTGTTCCCGAATTTGGCGGATTTTTTCGTTTGTATCAAACTTGCTTTTCTTCTTATCTGGGAATAGTGTTTTGTACACTTTATCAACGGTTTTTTGTCGTTTTCTCTTCTCATCCGAGAATATCACCTGTCGCTCATCCGTTGCAATCCCGATGGCGTCCAAGAATTCATCGACCGGCAGTGAGAGGAGTGTCTTATTTGTACCCACCTTTTTGAAGGTAATCTCCCGCGTTATCCGTTTCTGCGGTGGTTCTTTGGATGTGCGATAGGCACATACGAGCTCAATCTCATATCCACTTTCCGGGCGAATCGAAGCGACGATTTCGCGGCCAGCCGGGTAACAAAAGAATCCCGGCGAAGGCACCAGTTGGGGAATCAGGTACAGATCAGTTCCGTTAATAACAAAATACTCGTTTTCGGTCATTCGAGGGAGTTCCCACTGAACAGTTTCCTCCTCAGATTGCCCATCGTCGTCGATAGTATAGGAAATCTTAGCCATTTCTGAAAAGGTGAGTTTCCGCTCCCGACAGAACTGTTCATCATAGATATCCCCGTGTTCTTGACAATACTCTTCGTACTTGTTGGGCTGAAACTGGATTCCAGTAAACGCCAGCTTGATTCCGTTATCGTCGGGAAGTTTTTTCGGCAGTTGAGCAAAAAAATCCTTTAAGATTTCTTCCATTGCCTGATTGGTAAAATGGTCGTAGGAGTCTTTATGAATTTTTTGGAGTTCCATTTTTTCCCTCATGAAAATCGCTTGTTACGTTTGACTGCTGGAAAAACTTTTCTGTCTGTGGGGAGAGTTCTAAAACCTGACCGTCAGAATGTCTAACGCAACCCCAGATTAAAATTTCCAACACCCTCACATTTTGGTCCTTCCAGTTACACTGCTTAAATTGTTTTCGGGTAGCAGGGAGAACGAATTTTACATTTTTGCCTAACTCTTGATTTGCGCGTTCACAGAAATAATCGATGAGGATATCCATATCCTCTTCTTTCCGGTCATTTAAAGGAGGAACTTCAATGCGGATGACATCGAGTCGGCGCAATAAGTCCTTTCGGAATAGCGTTCTTCCACCTGTCACCTCCACTAATTGCCTTAGTACGCCCAATAGTTCATTTTGGAAAACGTTGTTTCTCCTTTCTGAATTAGGAGTGGATTCTTCCAGCGTGAGTTCTCTATTTGTGGCACAAATGATGCGTGGTGCGGTATCGTATTCATGTCCATAAAGATCCGTAGCTTTCTTTGTTTCGATTACTCGTAACAGCATTGTCTGTGCAGCATAAGGCATCTCCCCAATTTCATCGAGAAAGAGTGTACCGGCGGCTTCATCAATCGGTCCGTCAGGCGGCTGTGGTGCAGGCGGCACCTCCTCCGTCCATCCTTGTCGGTCCGGATATCTAATCCCGCATGCCAACTGAAAACATCCCACCTGACCCGTGTCTTCATAGTGCGGATGCCCCCATGGACACCCAAACAACTCTGATATCATTAGCCCGCGATCTGTGGAGATAATGCTCGCATTCATATCGATAAAGGGGCGTGGCTGTCCCCCTTTATTATTCTCCCAACGGTGATGGATTGCACGGGCGACTAACTCTTTGCCAACGCCCGTCTCACCTAAAATAAGAACGGGTTTATCGCTTTTGGCAGCGTCTTCGAGTTGATCATAGACCTTCTGCATCACCGCGCTTCTGCCAACAAGAAACTTGTCTGTTCCGTCCATCACTTCAATTCGGTTACGTTGACGCCATAGTTCAAGCCGATTTTTCTCTGATTCTCCTTTTTGTAGGGCGCTGAGAATCGTCTGGCGGATTTGCTCCTCAGCATCCGAGCTAAACTCTTTCTCAAGGAAGAAAAGACTACCGAGTTCGAATGCCAGCGCAATATTATCTATATCGTGATAACTGGTCAATACAATAACCGGGGGAATCCAAACGTTCTCAACCGCCTTTTTGGCTTTGATTTGTCGAAGCACTTCAAAACCACGATATTCTTGATCCGATTTACCTTCGTCATATTGATCAAATTTCAGGTCTAATAAGATAAGGTCGGCTTTCTCCATCAGTTCCAGCCCCCTATATGGGTCTCTTTTTTTAAGAAGGGGCTGCTCAATCTCTTCCAAATTCTCTAAGATAGTTCCTAATTCCTCGATGAAAACTTCATAGTGGTCATCGATTACAAGTATCTTTTTCCCCATTTCAGATTCTCCTGTTATTTTGTCTTTGAATCGAGCAACTCTGGGGCTCTATTTAATGTTCTCAATCCGCACAGGATTTGATTTGCATGTGTTTGGAATGATTCACGAGAAGTTGATTGTATAAAACGGCACAATCCTGTTTTTATGTCATTGATTGAATTGTATATTGTTCCTATCTCTTCCTCAACCAAACCCTGGCATCCAGATTTAGCCACAGCTTCAATAAAACGCGATAGACAATTTTTAATTTTGGGGACATTCTGTTTTAACTGCGCAACTCTTCTTTGAACTCTCTCCAAGTTGCACTCGGAGGGATTACTGATAAACTTTTCAAAAAAGAGGGATTGAATTCCCAGATTGCGAAGGTCATGGTGAAAATCTTTAATCGCTTTCCTTAATAAATCGGTGCAATACGCCTTCACTACTGCATCCCTTTGCACGAAGCTTAACCGTTTCACTGTTTGCAGTGTATCCTCAAGTTCCTTGAAGGAGATGGGATTAGAGAGGAAGTAGCAGCCATCTGCGTCTACAATAGCACACTCTGGTGTCTTTAACAGCTCATCTTTCTCCTCAAACGACGTCAAGATTATGGGTGTTAAGGACAAAGGAGATTGAATCGCACACCGTAGCCCTTTAACGATTTCGACCCCTTTTCGCTTTAATCTTTCCCCTTTCTCCCCAAGATTGATTTCAAGAATGAGAGCGAGGAAACAAGTGTGAGAAGCCAATCTTAATACCGATTCAACGGATTCCCCCAAGGAAAAGATGAAAATGTCCACAGAATAGCGGCTGGACAGGGCTGATTTAAGCCTATTTGCAAAAGAATTCTCCCCATCAATGAGAAGGAGCTTCTTATTCAAAGGAGATAAGCTCATATGCTTTGACCCCCTGTTTATCCTATAAAATGTCTCAGTTTTTTTGCAAATTGATTGCCAATACGCAGGAATGACAAGTAGTGTGGGAATGCTTTGCTTCATGTTCTCTAATTTCATCGCCACAGGCAAGGTTTTAGTAACATGATTGTTACTTTATTGTAACAAATTATCAGTATATCAAAAACGATGTTTTTCAATGTAGCTTTAGTTCCATCCATCCAATTACCTCGTCAATGAATGGAAGGTAGGAATCTAGCGATTTGTCTCGCGTTATAATAGGCTCATGGAGCTCCCGGTCAATCGAGTGAGTTGTTCTGCAAACCCCCGACTGTCATCGAGAATAAGCATTTTTCACACTATTGCTACGCAAAGTATTTTCTCCTTCTTTCTTTGAGATGGAGGATTCCCTCCCCCTAAGCACTGTGGGGCATTTTAGGCTGCTATGTGCTCACTTTGAGTTTCGGAAATCCAATGAGCTGATGTCCCAATCGGAAAGCTTCCGCCTGAACGCTCCGTAGGTGACACCCAAAACTTTGGCGGCACTACGGGCATATCCCTTCTCTTTTTCTAACACTATCTTGATAATTTCCGGCTGATACTCGCGGGGGACATCGTTCAAAGTTTTCTTTCCTGCGCAAATCTGGGAATAAAAATCCTGAATCAAAGCAGTTTCAGTGATTGAGAGTTTTTTTTGCGGGATAGCGCGCAAGGCGGGAAAATGGAATGGATTTAAGACGCGGCCGCTCTCCCACGACAACACGAAAGCCCTCTCTATTACATTTTCTAATTCCCGAACATTTCCTGGCCAGTCGTATTCGGTGAGAAGCTGAAGGGCTTCTTCATCAATCTCTTCTACCTTTCGGTTCAGCTTGGCATTGAATTTTCTAATGCAATGCTCTACAAGGAGGGGGATATCTTCTTTATGGGTTCTTAGAGGTGGCATCATGATGGGAAATACGTTGAGACGATAGTAAAGATCTTCGCGGAACTCGTGTTCTTTCACCGATTGGAAAAGATTACGATTTGTGGCGGCGATAATCCTTACATCAACCTGTATCGTTTCGTTTCCTCCAACCCTCTCAAAGCATCGCTCTTGCAAAACCCTCAGCAACTTCACCTGAAGGCTCATCTCCAAATCCCCCACTTCATCCAGAAAAATAGTGCCGCCATTCGCTAATTCGAATTTCCCTTTCCGTTGACGGATGGCATTCGTGAACGCCCCTCTTTCATGTCCGAAAAGTTCGCTCTCCATCAATTCGCGGGGAATCGCACAACAATTCACTACAACGAGGGGTTTTTCACGCCTGTTGCTATTCGCATGGATAGCTTTAGCGGCTAACTCCTTGCCGGTGCCGCTTTCACCCATTATCAACACAGTGGTATCCGTTCTGGCGACATTTCTAATCTGTTCAAAAATGGCTTGAATGGCTGGACTCTTGCCAACTATCACATCAAACTGCGTCTTCTCTTCAAGCTCCGCCCGCAGGTATTCATTGATTCTGGACTTTTTTGCGTCCTCAACAGCATTTTTTATCGCGATGGCAAGCTTTTCAAAATCCAAGGGAACCTTTGTAAAGTAATCAAAAGCCCCTCGCTTCACACACTCCACTGCGGATGAAATTCTATCGTCACCCGTGAAGATAATCACGGGCATATTAGGGAACCTTCTTTTAATCTCCTCCAAAATATCCTTTCCATCTTTCGGCTGATTTTCAAAGGTAAGGTCTAAGAGCACTATATCAATGCTTGGGTCTCTTTCAAGCCATGAGAGAGTTTTTGTGCCTTTACTTTCACCGAGGACAAGCATCCCTTTAGAAGATAGCTTGGAGGCGATTAAAGTTTCCCAGCGTTCAAGTTCATCATCGACAAATAGAATTTTGATTTTTTGCTTCGCTGTCATCTTATCCTCCTCCGCCTACATTAAACGGCTCTTTGTCTCAACTGGAAGGATGGAATCTCATCTCACAGGTTCTAGAGAATAAACAGGTTGATCTTCAAGAATGCTTTCCACATCATCGCGCTTAGAAAGCTCACGAATAATCCACACCGGGGCAGTGATTGAAATGGAATTGAGATACCCAGCGCACCGGTAAGCGATGGATTCACCTTGTACAGTTAGCTGATTAAGATGGGCTAAAAGGGGGGCTGCGCTTTCCTGAAATGCTTTTTTCAAAGACTCTTTTTCCTCTCGGGTGATACGCTTTTGCTTCTTGGCAAGCTGTTGTAGCAATTCCTCTTCGCTATCGCTGTTCCTCAATAAGAGGATGACCGAGAGCTTTTGCTCTGGCGGCAACGAATCCAGCTTCTTTTGAAGCGACTTTTCAAATTTCTTTTTCATCCGAATCACTTGCCTTCAGCCATGGTAGGGATGGAAGGATAGAATAATGAGGGAGGCCGATTGGTTTCCATTCTTCCATCCCCCTGTTTCCCGTCGCCCGTTTCCCCTTTAAGCGTTAATGAGCTTCTGGAGGGCTTTGAGAGGGTCAATGATTCCTCGACCATATCGGTTATTATGCCCCATTTCCCCGGCGGGCTTTGCGGTCTGATACAAAGTGGACATGATTTCCCTTGCTCTTTTTTCAGGTGCCGCTTGGGTCAGGAGAGCAGCAATCCCAGCTACATGAGGAGTTGCCATGGAGGTGCCGTCAAGCCAAGCGTAAAAGTTTCCATTCACTTCAAAACCATCCAAGAGGGGCGGAACCGCCGAAAACACTGCCACCCCCGGCGCGCAAAGATCCGGTTTGATTACATGGGTGGAACTCTTCTTGACTTTGTCATAGAAGGAAAGACTTGCCCCACTGCTGAAAGAAGCAGCTTCGCTATCGTAATTGATAGCTCCCACTCCACATGCAAGGGAGATGTTTCCCGGACTGCTGCAGTTGCCCCATCCGGCGTTGCCGATAGCAAAGCTTGGAAAGATGTCCAACAATAAAAGCCGTTCCACGTAATACTCAAATTTCGGCTCATATCGAGAGAAGCCGAGAGACATAGAAAGCACTTGGATGTCTTGCTCGATAATCCAATTGATGCCGCTGAGCGCTTGTATTAATGTGCCGCCGCCATTTTGCAGAACCAGTCCAGACACCAGTTTCGCTTCTGGCGCTACACCAATTTGGATGCCGCTTGCCCTCCCGCCTACCAGTGTTCCAGCAGTATGGGTGCCGTGAAAATCGCTATCATAGATCGGACAGCCTATAAGCGGAACCCCTTGTGGGCTAAACGCCAAAAACTCCACGACTTTCCCCGAAAGATCCGGATGGTCAACGTAAACCCCTGTATCCAAATGGCCTATCCGCACGCTTGCGCCCTTAAAATCTTGTTCCCAAATCTTGTCCACTTTGAGCCTCTTTAACCCCCAGGTGATTCCATCTCGAACCTCTCGCCTCATGATTTCTTTGGGGCCTGTTCTGAAAGGTTGGATGAGTTTGCAGGGCTGATTGGGAAGGATACCTAAAACATTCGGTTGAGCAGCAATCTCCTCCACCAGTTTCGGCGTTGCGGGCGCCACCATCGTATTTAGCAATGGAAGCCTTTTGACCCCGAGCTGTTCAAAGTCAAATTGCTTGATTCCTTTGAAGTAATCTTTTGCTTGTTTTTCGAAAAACTCGCTCACACCTTCCTGCGCTTTCTCGGCGCTTTGCTTCAAGATATGGAATTTCTCAGACTTGGCTTCTTTTTCAGCAGCGAGGAGAGTCTTTTTTGCTTGCTCATCCACTTCCTCAGAAAAGATCAAAATAGCCTGGGTAACTTCCCCTTTCTCCATTCGCCGAAGCTCCCTTTGAAACTCAGGAGAAATCTTTCCCCCTGCCCAGGAAGCGGCAAAACCTGTTCCATCTGGTATTATCTCAAGCAAAGAACTGTTCATCCAACAACTGTCCTCCTTCATTTCACGTTGTCCTTAACAGCAGTTAGCTTCGACACCATTTGCGCCAACCCTGTCAGAATCGTGTTCAAAGCTTGGCGCATCTCCTCCGCATGGGCGGTAATCTTTTCCATGTCCGATGGAGAAAGTTGCAACTCGTCCGCGTCCAGATGAAAATAAGCCATATTCCGGCGGATGACATCAAAGGCAGCGTGAACGTTTTTCACTTCCTCGGCGCATTCCGCTTCCACGTTAAACCCCATTTGGCTTAATCGCTCACACAACGCTGTGAATTCCTTTTCTTTGGATTCAATTGAATTTGCCCCTTTCCAATTCTGTCTGACGATTTTCGTCAAAAGCTCTACCTCTTCCTTTTTATTTTCCTCAGAACTCTGCTTAAGACTAATCAATTGCGACAACACAGCCCCGAACAAATTGT
>DTYX01000738.1 GCA_012961655.1 Candidatus Poribacteria bacterium | reverse complement strand
TCTCGCTACCATCCAACACTCCCGCTGCATGATGCCAATTCGCATCCGCTAAGTTCATTGTGGATGTAGCTCCACGAAATTCCAAACCGTTACCATACCACCAACCCAATTCACCTGTTGGCAGTCCTTGAAGAACCCAACCTGTGGAGTCTTCACCGCCATGGCTTTTATCAACAACCAACCAATGGTTGGTTGGGGTTGTGTTGACCATCTTGAACCAGACCTCAACGGTAATGTTACCCGAAATGTCGAGACTTGAACTGTGAGGTATACTCACATAATCCCCATCCCCATCCAAAGAAAGCGCCTTATTAACAGCCAAAGCAGAAGGCGCTCCGAAGCTGATTGTTAATAGCAGCAAACAGATTGATAATCTTACTATTGACTTCATTTTTATCCTCCTTAGATTCGATTTCGCTGACTGCATGTAAGGACGCAGATTGTTTATGTCTTTACATCACATCAGCGGTATTAGTATTTTAGCAGAAATCGGATTTTAGATCGAGTTTTTTTATTGCTACAAACTTTCCAGTCACATATTTTTTAAGCATAGTCGCAGGCTTTATCTATGCGAGCCTGCCATTTTGTAATCTATTGATATTCTTATTCCTCTGAGGGGTCATAAAACTTATAGCCAATCAACACGTCAAATCCTTGCTCACGCAGACAGTGATGGATATGGTAGCTTCTATCCACCCAATCCGCTGGCTCTTCTTTCAAAAAAACATCGACGTCAAGATCTTCCTCCTCAAAGGGGCCGGAGAATCGCAATTTTGTAAGCCATTTCCCAAATTCTTGTTGGATTAATTTTTCTGTTAATTCCTTGACTTCCATTAGTTTACACCCCCAATATTCGACAACATTCGTCGAGGTAAGTTTCAAAGAGGTTCATTGCCTGAGTAATATCTTCATTACGGATAGGCGTAGCAAGCTCATAATCTGCTTGGGAATGCAGTCTTCGTAATATCCTTAGGTCCACCCAAGCATTTCGACTCATAACGTCTGTGTTTACGAACCGACCTTCCAACTCGTCCAGAACTCGCCGATGGACATTCACGCGCCATTGTTCAGGCGCCAGTCCGACATTCTTGAGCAATGCCCTACCGACGTGATGCGCGGCGTAGTACAAGCGTGAGAGGATAATTCTATAAATCGGTTGAGTACGCATTCCAAGTAAAAGAAAAGCTCGCACAATTGTTAAGATTTCTCTTGCGCTAAATTGAGTTTTGATTCATCTATCAAGATAGCATTATAAGCCGCGATTATAGCCGATACAACTTCAGCTCTTGCTATATTTGGGAGCACTAATAGACTATCTGGGTAATCGAAAATTTGGTCTATATTTGCGGTACCGATGTCCGGAAAATATCTGCGGACAGCGGCACAGGCATCAAGTACAAATAATATCATAACGCTTCTCTCTTGTCCCTTTCACGTCGAATATACTCTTCGATGGGCACTGACACATCTTTCAACCGCTTTCGCAGTTCTTCTAATGTCACCGTGGGAACAAACCAATCCTCATTCAAACCAAAATCCGAGCAATCGGAAAGTTCCAATTTCCCCTCCTCCATTAACTTTGCAAGTGCCCTAGAAAACGTTTGTTCAGGTTTCGATTCTTTTTCAGATTCTATTTTCTGACTCAACCATTCAGCAAAATCTAATACCTCTGCTTTCTTCATCTCTGGCATTTGCCTCACAACAAAAGCGATTTTTTCTTCAATGGAAATAGATTCACTCATTTTTTATT
>DTYX01000737.1 GCA_012961655.1 Candidatus Poribacteria bacterium | reverse complement strand
TCCGGTACGCCTAAATTGCTAACCGCAATTACTACTGGCAGAAATCGCGGATAGAGAGCAATCAAAACCCCAACATTCACAGACCGCAACAGGAAAACAGATATCCTTACCCCGATAGTAAACGGGAGGCTTCGGACGAAGCAGAGGAAGACAAAGGTGGTAACTTTGGTCGAGTTGCTAGAGCCGGTATTATTGATGATTATACCGCTAATATCAAAGCACAAGACTATTTAGGAGTCAAGATTATCCATTGGATCCAATTTTTTAAAGCCATCTCTGGAACTAGCACGGATATTCAAATAGACAAAAAAATTCAGCGCCTTAAAGTGCAAATTCAGTCTGAGTCTAATTCGTTTGAAGAAGAGAAATCAGAATATAGAGCGACGTTCACTGAGATAGTAGAGCAGCTTGAAGAGCTATGGAAAAAGATATCTTGATATAACTGAAAAATTAATGAGAGGAGGACGGCATTAGATGTTTCCTCACTGATTGTTCAAATCAGAAGGGACATCCTGCCAGTTTTTTCAATGAAACGTTTATTAGCATCTACAACCACGCTTATAGCTTTAGCGTTAAGCGTAGCCGGCTGCGTTGGAATCAACAAAGCCGCGTTAGAGAATCAAGCTGTAATGATGGAGGGTTTGAGAATCCCAATGGTCGTTACAGCGGAGGAAGCGAATCTTTACGACCAAAATACAGTAATAGGAAAGCTTCCTGTCGGCACAAAGGTTTATGTGTTGCACAAGGGTAGTATATGGTACACGGTTGAAGTTCCCATTGATAAGTATTCCATGAACATCAAAGGTTCAGTAGCCGCGGATGTTCTTGCACCAATACCTGAAGCGAAGAGTGAAGTATCACAAGAGACTGCGGCACCAGTGAGCCCGACCTACAGTGCCATTAGAGAAAAGTTGTGGGCGGAATTCTTTGAGGATGTAGGTATCAACGCCATCGCTTCTATTGAAGAGATGATATGGTTGGGAACGGATTCGGGATTGTATAAATTCCCCGTAGACTCCCCTGGACAAGCGATTAAATATACCACGGCTGATGGCTTGCTGGACGATGATGTTCAATCTATCGGATTGTACAAGGATGAAGTTTGGGTGGGCACGTATCTCGGAATAAGCAAATTCGTCAACGGCGATTTTGTCAACTACACGATGTCCGATGGTTTACTCAAAGGCGCTGTCATGGCGATTGATGTCAATCACAAATACGTATGGCTGGGACTCACCAGCGGTATCAGCAGGTTCGACAAAGCCACTGGGACATTCGAGAATCGACCGCATGGCGGAGGCTGGAGTCCCGAATCAGGCAGTGGCAGCGCGCCAGCCACTGGAAAAAGCGGCATCTACGCTGATTCTATCGCTATCGATGGTGATTGCGTCTGGAACGCCGCGTTTAATCTCACCAAAACTTCGCTCGACAGTCTAAGAGACCTCAAAACCTACGGATGCGGCGAGGGTTTGATTCATTCTCGGGTCGTTGATTTCAGCATCGATGGTGACAATATCTGGGCGAGCACTTTGTGGGGAATTACAAAATTGGAGAAAAATAGCGCAAAATACGAACAATTCCAAATTGCTTACGGCTTAGATGGAAAAGAAAATCCTATCATCGCGTCCGTTAAGGATGGCGATTCGCTCTGGATAGCCATGAGAGAGGGAATTGCAAGATTCGACACCAACAAGAAAAAGTTCGTCACCTACTATGCCGTCTGGGATTTGTTCGGCGGGCGTTACATCTCAACTTTAGCCGCCGATGCCAAGTACCTTTGGGTCGGCACATCTGAAGGATTATGGCGAATGGATAAATCCGTCGCTAATTCCATCTCAGATGAAGCTTTAGTGGACGATTTTGAGAGCAAAAGCCGTATGCGCGCTCGTGGATGGAGGCTTGGCAGACAGGATAAAAAATACGGCAGTCAAAACGTATTCGTCGATGAAACCACAGGTGCGAATGGAACAAGCTCGTCGCTTTGTATCGAATATATTGCCCCAGATTACAAACATAATAGCTTGGGTTCCGTAGGCGTCAACATCTCGACAATGGACATCACAGAATACGACGGCATCAGCTTCTTCGTCAAAGCCAAACCCGCTGTTCGCTTGAACGCTGACATCGGTGAGATTAATGAAACATGGGCTGTCGGCAATTGGAATATTCCCAGCGAATGGATGCAGATACGCGTGCCATTCGAAGAATTCCGCGTCCACGCCCAAGGTTCAGGCAATAGTGTCATCGAACTTCACGCGCTCAATCACCTCAGTTTCGGGTCCCATCGCGCTTACGGCGTCGGCGCTAAACCCGCTCCCGGCGAAAAAGGGAAAATTTGGCTGGATGAGATTCAGTTTTACAAAAATGAGGACATCAACAAAATCGCCCGCCGGTGATAAACCGAACATCGCCGGGATTCTATCCTGGTGATGTTCCAAACGACGTGACTTCTTCCCGCGCTGGGCGTTTACCATGAATGTTTTGCCCTCTTCTCGTTTAGCGGCGAATTAGCCAGAACAGAGAATCGTCTCAAGCTTCATAGAGAAAGCACCGGCAAACGTGAGTAGATGTAATGGCTACTTCGTCTGGGTAGGCGTCATAGCAGCGAGGCATCACTTCTGGACATCGTGGATGGAAATGACAGCCAGAGGGCGGATTTATCGGCGAAGGAACGTCGCCGGATAGACGAATAGTTTTTCTGCCCGTCTGTGGGTCAATCTGTGGGATGGCGGAGAGGAGAGCGCGGGTATAAGGATGCTTGGGGGTATCAAAGAGTTCTTCGGTTTGCCCTCGCTCAACGATTCGTCCCAGGTACATCACCGCCACTTCATCTGCGAAATATTCTACGAGAGACAGATTATGGGTGATGAATAGGTAAGTTAAGTTGTATCTCTTCTGTAACTGTTCGAGAAGGTTTAAAATCTGCGCTTGTACCGACACATCGAGAGAACTGGTCGCCTCATCGCATACCAAAAACTCAGGATTTACCGCCAGGCAACGGGCAATTCCGATGCGCTGACGTTGTCCGCCGGAAAATTCGTGAGGGTACCGGTGAATCATTTCTGGGTCTAAACCTACCTGTGGCATCAGGGTTTTTATCTTGTCTTCCCTTTCCTCGTCATCAACTCCGATGCCATGTGCAGCCATTCCTTCCTGAATGATGTTCCCCACCATCATACGCGGATTGAGAGAGGAATATGGGTCCTGAAAGATAATCTGGAGTTTACGACGATAGGGATGAAGTTCGTCTCTGTTGAGCTTTGTCAAATCAACGCCGTCATATTGGACTTCTCCTTCTATCGGTTCAACGAGTTGAAGGAGACCTTTACCGAACGTCGTCTTTCCACAACCTGATTCGCCGACCAGGGCAAATATCTGTCCTTTGCGAATTACCAGGTCAACACCATCCACCGCTTTGACGTAGCCGACAGTTCTTTTGAGCAACCCTTTTTTTATCGGAAAATAGACGCGCAGCCCGTGGGTTTCGATGAGCGGAGTTTTCCGAGGGGAATACGGTTTCTGTTTTCGTAGGGCTTCACGAACTGCCGCGTGCTTCACTTTGGCGGCAAAAGCTTCATCGTAAAGATGGCAGGCGACATAGTGGTTTGTCTCTATCTCAATAGGACGAGGTAAAATGGCACTGCACCCTGCCATCACCCGGTGGCATCGGTCGGCGAAACGACAGCCTTCCAAATAGCGAGTGGCTTCAGGCACGCGCCCTTCAATTGTCATAAGCGAATATCCGCGCTTCTGTCGGGATGGCAGGGACTCTATCAGTTTTACCGTATACGGATGACAGGGATTTTCGAACAGACGTTGTCGTTCGGCGAGTTCGACAATCTTGCCAGCGTACATAACGGCGATGCGGTTCGCCATCTCCGCAACTACAGCGAGGTCATGAGTAATCAACATCACAGCAGTGCCAAACTCCCGCTGGAGTTGACGGATGAGTTCCAAAATTTCCGCTTGAATCGTAACGTCCAATGCCGTAGTGGGTTCATCCGCTATTAACAAGCCCGGTTGGCAGGATAGCGCGATAGCTATCATCACCCGCTGTTTCATCCCGCCCGAAAGCTGATGAGGATATTCATGGAATCGCTGTTTGGCCTCTGGTATCCCAACACGTTCCAACATCTCTACCGCTTTCTGCCTCGACTGAGGGCCGGAAAGTCCTTGATGAAGTTTGATGGCTTCGACAATTTGCTCTCCCACCTTAAGTACGGGGTTGAGTGAAGTCATTGGCTCCTGAAAAATCATGGAAATTTCATTCCCGCGGATTTGACGTTTCTCCCACTCGGAAAGACGAATAATCTCTCTACCTTTATAGTAAATTTCGCCACCGGCGATGAATCCCGCAGGTTGAGGAACAAGTTGAATAATCGACAACGCAGTAACACTTTTGCCACAGCCGGATTCTCCCACAAGCGCAAAAATCTCGCCTCTTTGAATCTCAAATGAGACATTGTCCACCGCTTTCGCCAATCCTTCAGATGTGCGAAAATAGGTCTTTAATTCTCTAACTCGCAGCAGAGGTTCATCTGTTGAATTGTTATTATTCATTTTGGTAACTTTAGATTTCGGCTTATTGCTCATCAAAGTTTCCCATATATCCAAGGAACGGACAGATGAAGCAATCCCTCATTTCGGATTGAAGGAGAATTTTTGCCGCTTTTCGGATAGGTACTTATCTGTTTTCAATTGACCCCACCTAGCGGCTAATTTCCCGCGTGGTTGTACCGCTCTTACTTTACCAGGCCCGCCATTGGGAATTCCAGGGCCCGAAATATACACATCGTCAAAATGTGCTCTAGCGTTTGCGACGATAAGTCCAACCTGTCCCGATTTAAGGGGTTCATCCTGCTCCCTTCCGGTGAACGTCTCTCCATTGATTTCGAACTTTAGCTCTTGCTCTTCAACTGTAGCCTTTAAGGTGTACCATGTATTCATCTCCGAAACGAATCTGAAATGTGCGGAAGCCCATTGTCCTTTAGATTCCTTGCTGATGCTGGCAAGTCCCAGAGTTAAATTGAGAACAAATAGATAGCGATTTTCGTCGTCTCCACCATCGTAGAGTGACAAGCCTAATTCAGCGGAAGCATCTTTCGCTTCTTTGACAAATTTCGCCCGGCATTCGACTGTGCGCGCCGTCCAGTTATCCATTCCCGTAAGCAGTAGACTCATAAATCCAGGTTGAAATATCTCGCCGACAGCCTCACCATCTTTCACGCGCCAATTTTCAACAGCTCGATTTAGATTGTATATCTTCCATTCCTCTTTGTAATTTCCATCATCAAAATCATCCCGCCAGGTACCAGCCAGACATTGGATATTCAACACCAATACTAAACCCAAAATAATTGATGAGCATAAAAATATTGATTTCATAGTAATTACCTTAGCTTTCTGTTTTGCCAGTCACAACAAGCCTTCGCAATTTCCGCAATCTGACAGTGTAACTTATGGGCTTGCTAAATCTCGCAAAACGAATGATGATTTATGCTATTATTATATCCCAAGAGGATGCTTTTGTCAAAAAATTTCTTGACAACTTACGAAGGTTTTCGTGTATAATTTACCTGCCATTTCGTACGAAATATGTCGTATATTGTAGTTCAGAAACCGAGTTTTTCCAAAAAACCCGGTTTCTAAGTGGACGACTTAATCGAACGCGCCTTCGGCGGTTCGACAACGAATTTGGTCATGCAAGTCCTTTCAGCCAAGGAGACGTCAGATGAAGAATTGGCTCAGATTCGGCAGCTGCTGGATGAGTTTGAAGGAGGCGCCAAATGACAAAATTTGAAAGCGTACTTTCACACCCGTTGATGTACGCTTCGGGATGATCGTTGCTTCATTTCATCTGGCAAGGGATAATAGTTACGATTTTACTGGCGTGCGTCCTATTCGCGTTGAGAGGGCACACCGCCAGTATTCGCTACGGAGTTGCTATGTGTGTGATGTTGCTCATGCCTGCTTTATTAGCCGCCACGATGTGGAGTATATGGGCGTTGCCGCAAGAGATGTCAGTTTATGGAGTTCCATTTCCGCATTTAGTATCCGTCCAACAGCGTCCACAGTCTTCAGCGCCAAAGTCAACAAGGAACGTTTCAACGACATTGGCGAAAAACATCATCGCTACCGAATCCTCCAAATATTCTGTCCGAACTGGATTAGCAAATAGACTTGATTCTCTTTCGCCCTGGTTTTGTTCTTGCGGCTTGCGTTTGGATTAGCGCATATACAACGTCTCAGACGTAAAGGTGTCAATGCTGTCATAGTATACTGGCAAAAACGCTTAGCGCGCCAGTGTAATGACCGGCTTGACACCGCATCAGTTGGAAGCGATTCTCGCCCATGAGTTGGCACATATCCGGCGATACGATTACTTATTCAACCTGTTTCATAAAGCAGCCGAGATTCTACTCTTTTATCATCCGGCTGTGTGGTGGATTTCGCATCGCATTCGCCTTGAACGTGAGCGCTGTTGTGATAAACTCGCGGTGACGTGCTGACCTACGCCCGCGCTCTGACCAAATTGGAAAAATTGCGGGTGGTGTTACAAACTTGTTGATGGACCCAAAAAAGGAACTTAACGCAAAG
>DTYX01000736.1 GCA_012961655.1 Candidatus Poribacteria bacterium | reverse complement strand
GTCCATTGCAATGGCCGAAAAACAATGCTTCTCTAATAATTTCACTCTCGTATGTGATAACCACATTATGTGTAGAGGTAACTGCCTGCTCAATCGTCTCATTATAAGGTGAAGCCTTCCATGCCTGACAGTGTGTGTGGTCGGTGCATACGTCAACAGTGGAATGGTCATGGTGGGTGTTTTTTATGGCAAAGGTGCGGGCGGCTACAGCTTGTGCTTTAAGTGCTTCAATGGGCCAGTTTGAATACATTTCTGCAGCAACTACTCCTTTTACATATTCATCCAAATCCATCTCTTTTGTTGTTCCATCACTCATAAGAACTTTGATTTTGGATGGAACTGAGATTTCATCTCCAGTTGGAGTGGTATCGTCAGAATGTGAATCAATGAAATCAGACGGTTTTATCCACCAGTTAGTTGTTGTACGAGGATCTATTTTTCCATAACCACCCCAGTACCATCCCGATGTTGTATCTGGGTCAGTTGCATCTTCTCCAGGAAACACACCAAATCTTATTCCAAAGTGAAGGTGAGGAGTAGAAGAATACCCATAATCTTCTGGATTCCCGCTAATCTCACTAATTTGTTGTCCTCGTTCTACCACGTCATCTTTTGTCACCAGAGTTTTACGATGATCAAGGTGGCCATAAAGTGAACAATACCTCGTTCCATCTGAGAGAGTATGCTCAATAACAATCAAACCTCCATACCCTTCATGATCATCGTTAGCAAAGCTAACTACTCCATTAGCACAAGCATAGACCTTTG
Source organism: Candidatus Poribacteria bacterium (assembly GCA_012961655.1). Lineage (GTDB taxonomy): Bacteria > Poribacteria > WGA-4E > DTYX01 > DTYX01 > DTYX01. Next base: position 2,693 of record DTYX01000736.1, on the reverse strand, counting down.
TTCCCGCCGGTTTACAAACATCTTCTCCCAAATGGTAACGCTGGGGGTAATCATCGTTTGGAACATTTTCTCCAAATTCATATCCATTTACTGTATAGTCTTCAAGAGGATATTGAAAATAATCAGCAATGGGATAAGAGGGAGGTTGATCTTGGTTGAGACTGAATTTTACAATTTTCGCTGGGCTTTCCCAACACGTGACGTATATGTTTCCAACGGCATCAAACGCAATTTCATTTGCATTGTTGAAACCCAAAGGTAGCTGATAGGTTACTTTGTTATTCAAGTTTAAATCAAATTTGACTATTTTGCCCGGGGAGCCCACATAGGCTCCCCAGATACCGTTTCCGTTTGTGAAAATGCCGTAGCAGATAGTACTACTTGCATATGTATTACTATAGCAGGGATATTGAAGCACGTTTATCTTTAACAAAAACTGATAGCGGCTCTGGGTTCAGTAACAGGTAAGCTCAGTGTTTATGTTCGGTTATAACTGGTTACGGCAGCCAATTTTTGTATATTCTATTTTGTCATCAATTAGCTTTGATATTTGTTCGTCACATCGCAATATGTTCTATGGTTTTTCAGCTGTTATAGTGTATTTCAGAGTATTATTCCACATTCTGTGGAATTCGCCATAAAGAATATTGGACTTTTCTGATAAATTAATGACAAAAAGTTTTTAACATAGTTTGCCTTTTATTAGTTGGGTGATATAATGGATGAGATTGTGATTGAAGGGGGAAAAAGGTAAACGGTTCGTTGTAGATCTGAATGATCCTCTTCAGAGGAAATATGAGCTTGTTAGGGAGTTGAAGTTGAGTGGAAGTTCTAAAGAAGAGGTTTGTTCCAAGTATGGATACAGCCGGATTATGGGTTACTTATGTGAAACTGCATGGGATAACTACAAGTGGGATGGGATAAAGGAAAAAAAGAAAGGGCCTAGGAGAAAGTCTAAGAGAACTGAAATGTTGGAGAAGAGGGTGTTAGCTATCCGGTTCAAAAGTCCTGAGAAGGACATGTATGAGATTACTGATATCCTTACTGAGGAAGGCTATTCTATTAGTGCCAGGACTGTTGCTCGTGTTCTCTCAGAACATGGTGTTACTTTAAAAAAACGAGGCAGAAAGTTTGAATCATATTCTTCTTGAGAAAAGCTGTTCGGTTAGTCAGGGAGATAAGAAGTCGAAATGCAATAGGACTCCTGATGAAATAGAAAGGGAGTTGGATAAGGTTTTAAAAAACGGTTTTCATACATTCTACGGTGGGAGTTTTCTTCTTATCCCTTATCTTCTTCAGTTGGGAATCATGGAGAAAGTCGATGTCCTTAAAGTGGAGAAGCAGAGTGGTATTCCTGTTGAAAAGGCGGTTTTGGCATTGCTTCATCTTGGTATTGTAGGTAAGAAGCGGATAAGTCGGGTTGGGGATGTGAAGGATCAGGGTTTTGTGGTTTTTGCGGGTTTAGGCATGATGCCTGATTCTAGTTTTTTCCATAATTTTTTGGATGAGGTGAAGACATCAGATGCAGAGCAATTTAACATCGTATGTTCTAAACGATTCAAAGAGATGGGGCTTTTTAAGGGTAAGATAGTCAATCTTGACAAGCACTTTATGGGGTACTTTGGGAAGAAGAAGATTGGTAAGGACAAGCATCCTACTAGAAATATCAGCATGAAGGGTGTGAATGCCTCGTTCACTCATTATCAGGAGACTGGTGATCCAATCTTTGTGAGAGCAGATTATCCAGGATTGAAGCCGGAAGAGGTTGCAATTCCTGTGTTGAATACGACAGAGGAAATCATTGGTGATGAGATGGAGATGGTTGTCTTTGATAAATGGTTTTCAGTAGGATCTCTTTTAGACTATATTGACAAAGAGATGGGGATAAAATATCTGACTCTTCTCAAGCTCTTTGAGAATCGTATAGAGGAGATGAAGTCAATTTCTGTAGAAGAATTCCGGGAGATGGCGAATGGGAGAAAAATTGCGTTTAAGCATACTTGTTTAAGAAATTATCAGGGTGAACCTAAGTTGATTGTGATTTGGTTCCAGGAGGATGGTGAAGATAAATACTATGGCTATTTGACAAATGATGAGGAAAGCTTGGGGGAGGAGATGATAACTATGTATGGGAAACGATGGCGAATAGAAAATTTTCTCAAAGAAGCAGTCTTTCTAAATATAGACAAACTACCTGGGGTAGAGTTGAATAAAATCTCGGCAATGCTTGCAATAAAGCTTGTTGGTTATTGTATTGTGAGTTGTTTAAGGAGAGATATTGGTGGGGAATATGCTAGGGTGGAGATAGAGGGAATGTTCGAGAAATTTTTGAATATTCATGCTTTTGTGAGGTCGAAAGGTGAAAGGATTCACATTACTTTTTATCGATATCCGCCTGAATTGGTGCCTTTATTCCAGGATATAACTGAGAAAATCAGGAATAAAGGAATTGATCCAAAGGTGCCATGGTTGAACAACAAAATATTGGAATATCATTTCAAATGACGAACGGGAATGTTAAATAAATAGGGGCAACAATATCCCTGTTTTGATAATCCTGTCAAAAATTTTTCCAGTTGTTTGAATGGAAGAAAGGCAATATTGAATTAGAGCAAAAAAACATGACTGAATTTGGATACCTATATGGTCTTGGTTTTCCTTTTTTTCCTTTATTCATTCTCTTCAAGTTCTTT
>DTYX01000735.1 GCA_012961655.1 Candidatus Poribacteria bacterium | reverse complement strand
TCAGACTCTTTTGGTCTAAGGATAGACCTGACCTGGCGAGTATCAATTGGTTTACATCCTCTTGCGTTATGCTGATACCGCGTTCTTCATCAACGACAAACTCTTTTTCGGGGTTGGTAAATTTACCTCTCCCATTGAGAATGCCGTTTTTTAGCAATTCGGCGAGCAAATCAATTAAGCCAGAGCCGCAGATGCCTATTGCTGGTTTGTCGCCGATGGTTTCATATACTGCCTTGTCGTCTATTATTCTGATATTTTTGATAGCGCCCTCTATTGCACCCACTCCGTTTTTTACAGTCGCTCCCTCGTAAGCCCCGCCCGCGGCGCATGAAGCGCTCAGGAGTCCATCTTTGTTTCCAACGATTACCTCTCCATTTGTGCCGACGTCCACAGTCATTTGAGGTCTTTCCTTTTTGTACATCTCGCTCGCTAAAATATCTGCCAGGGCGTCAGCACCGGCGTGCCCACCTATCAAACATGGTCCGTAGACGTTCGCATTGGGATGAATCTGCAGACCGATTTCTGTAGCTTTTACATTTATAGGCTCTCTACGCACAGCGTAGAAACATCGATGCCGAAGAATATACTGCGCATGGTGCTGTTGCCCACGGCAACCGCCTCGTAAATTGAATTGCGAATCTCGCCCATATCTCCCTCAAGCTCTTGCAGGCTTTCATTTATTGTCTTGACAACAACTTGTTGTAACTCCTTCAATTCGCCCTCATGATTCATCGTATAACCCGCCCTGGAGATTACATCATCTCCATAACTGGCTTGTGGATTTTTACGGGAGATGGTAGCTATTCTTTCGCCGGATTCCAGGTCGATTACCTTGAACACAAGAGTGGTGGTTCTGATCTGATTGTATACGAAGGGATTGAGTTCCATCCTATCTTCTACGGTGTCAGCTAAGATGGTATATTCGCCCATCTCTCTGACGAAGACATATATATCCGTTGGCTTCACGACCTTCGCCTGACAAGCAAGTCTCTCATCTTCTCCTAAATTAAAGCTCTTTTCAGCTTCTGTCTTTTCGGATAAACCATCTTGCCCTCTTTCTATTCTGACGATACATTTTCCACATATTCCTTCTCCACCACATTCTGAAGCGATTTCCACCCCCAGTTTTCTTGCATGTTCAAGAATGGTCCCAGGAAAAATGTCTATCCCGACTTTGCCTTTGCGGTATTGCGGGAAAATCATTTGTGCCATCTATTTCCTCCTGAAGTTTCGTCGGAAAAAGTAAACCTCGTGAGATGTTTACTATCTCACGGGGTAAATTGGTGAAATAACATAACTCACCAAACCACTTTTCTCTAAAAAATTCCCTCAAATCAACTAAGGCAACTTATTGTATTCTACAAGTTTGTCAGCCACCCAACCGATTCCCAGCTCCTCCAACTTTGCGTCGATAATGGTATCATTTCTCACCTTCAGCGAGATTTCTATTGTATCCCCACAGGAACCTGTTATTCTGGCAAATCCATCTGGATTGTCCATCTTACCTGCGTTTTTTGGTTCCAACCAGTATTCTATGACTTTCTCAGGGTAGATTTTTCTGGCTTCTTCTATGATTGATGTTTGCAGTTCCTCAATTACCTTGTCAAAATCTTCCATCTTTGCTTTTTCCTCAATATTCGTCTTGGATTTCACTTCCAAATAGAATCTAAGAAAAAAGTATTTCTTTTAGCCCTTTACAAATCAGTTTGACGTTCAGTTTGCTATTCACTTTTGTCATCGGATTCAAAGATAGCTATCGCTTCTATTTCCACCAAAAGTTCCTCTCGACAAAGATGCGCCTGAACTCCGGTGCTTGCTGGAAGCGGGTCAAGCCCTTCCTGTTCATAGAATTGGGTTCGCACTTCGTTGAATTCTGGGTAGTAGCGCATCTCTTTCAGATAACACGTTGTTCTTACGACATCATGCCATGTAGCGCCTTCGGATTCCAACAAAGCTTTGATGTTCCTAAATGCTCGCCATGTCTGGGCTTTGATATCTCCTTCATGGATGGATTGTCCTCTCTCATCAACGCTGGCGGTGCCGGAGATGAGCAAGATGGTTACTCCACGAATGTCTATTCTCATCCCTCTCGAAAATGAAGAGGGACGCGGTTTGTAATCATAAGCTTCGTTAAGCGCTTCAGGCGCATGCATTGCTTTCTTTTTCATATTTTTCCTCCTGTTATTGATTATTGACGGAGAAACGGTTCTTGTCCCTCCATCACTCAGAAATCCTTCACATCGTTAACTTTTACGTTGATATAACCTTTATGCTGCTTCCGGAAAATATTGATACATTAAAAGAACGAACCTGAGAAAGTGGGAAAACTATACCGCGAAGATTGGCTCTCTCACGTTTTCTCGTTTTCGGTATCACAGCAATGAATTTTTCGTATCATTCTTTTTTTGAAACGACATAGGTTGAGTAGAGCGAAGCCCGTATCGAAACCACACTTTTTGAGAATCTCAAACC
>DTYX01000734.1 GCA_012961655.1 Candidatus Poribacteria bacterium | reverse complement strand
TGCCCTTGTAGCTTAATAAACTTTAACTTTTCCCCAAGTGATAGCGAGTTTGCCAGGTGAGTTGACTGCGGCTCTGGTATCATCATACTTGTAACCGTATTCATCCAAAGATGGGCCCAATGCCGCCACCTGAGTCCATTGGTCGGCATAATCAATAATGGCAATGTCAGCCGCAAACAGCATTTCTACTAATGTCATCAGGATAGCAGTTATGCAGATTAATAAAAAGCCTAATCTTAACATTTTTCTTTCCTCCATAAATAAGTCCTTCCCGGAGATATCAATCCAAAGCACACTTTATCGTTCCCCAAGAAGTAGTGAGTTTGCCATTGGGATTGACAGCTAATTCGTTCTTTTCCGCTTGAAAATTCTGCAGAACCTCTGTATCAGTTAAGGCTCTGCTGTATACTCTTACTTCGTCGATTATGACTTTGTTCCATCTGTCGTTATTAACAGTTGTGTGATAATCTTTGCCAAACGTCAACCAATCTGGATTTCCATCACCGGTACTTGCGAGTTTACCGCCTGACCCGACTGAAGCATCTTCTTTACCATCTAGATAAACTTTCAGCTCTTTTCCGTCATACACTCCAACCCAGTGGTGCCATCCCTCTTTGACAGTAGATTTTGAGGTAACGGATTTCCAGCCCCCGGCGCCGATATAGAATCTCATTCCCATCGGTAAACCTCCGCATCCAGTCCAATGTAAAATCCAGAAGGGCCTGCCGTTTATTACACCATAGCAAGGTTTTTCCACATTTATCCAAGCCTCTGCCGTTACACTATCCGTCCCAATTTGGGTCAAATCGTCATTTCCAGGCACTTCCACCATGTCAGAAGTTCCGTTAAAGCTAAGAGCCTGGTCGATTTTTCCGTCAACGATTTCGGGGGCGCCCACCATGGTTCCATCGTTTTTCCCCCAGATGTCCTTAACCGTTTTACCTGATATATCCTCTTTATCAAACGTCCAAAAGCTAACCAGCCCGTCCGCGACAAAGGGCTCGCCACGTCCGAAGCTAGACGCGGTAGTATAGCCGATTAGCATCGTTAAAGTGAGAAATATTAGTAAAAAGTTTATTAGTTTCATTTCCATTTCCTTCAATAAAAGTTTGATGATTTGTTGATTTTTTTGTTTTACCAATTATTCATCCTTAGGTCAAGTCTTCTGTGGAAACGATTAAAAATCTAGGCGATGGGATATTCTCTCATATCTTTCCATGCTTCGACCATAGCCATAACGTTTTCCCACGTCTCCTCAGAAGTATCGCGAATATTGTCCACGGGGGAGAGGATAAATCCACCTCCGGGCGCTAGCGTCCTTATGGCGTTGTGAACGGCTTCTCTAACTTCTACTTTGCTTCCTAGTTCTACCGTGACAAATCCATTTACACCACCCCACAGACAGACTTTCCCTTTTAGCTTCCGCTTCATTATCGTCAGGTCAGTGCCTTTGCCCTGAATGGGGTCAACGCCGATTAGCACATCAAGTCCCGCTTCCACAAAGATATCCAGCAACGGCATGGAACCGCTGGTCATAATGTAGCCGAATTTCGCGCCCGCTTGATGGGCCATTTCAATCTCTTTTTTTAGATGAGGAAATATGAATTGCCGATAGAGTCGAGGCGACCAAAAGTCAGTGCCTTCATACCATCCACGCCGAATGAAAAGGTCAATCCCTGCATCCAGAAAAACTTCCATTCGATGTCGATTCCAATTGTATAACAACTCTGCAAACTCTTCTACAAACCCTGGTTCATCCATAGCTGCAATGATGATATTCTGCAAGCCGTACAACCAACTGGCAGCTTCTATTCCCACTCCCCGTCCGCCAGTTATTAGCAAGCCGTGTTTGGCGGCAAACTTTTTCGCTTTTTGCGCGTCTTCACGAAAAGCTCGAATATCACCTGCTGTCGGCGGAGCCAAAAGATATCGAAGAACCTCCAAATCTTCCCGATTTTCAACGAGGAATTTCTGCGAACGAGGAATCAGGTAATCGTCGAGAAATGGGACATGGTCGCCATGCGGCCAATCTTCTGTCCGATTGACCACGGTACTTAGTATTCCACTGGGAGTATGGTATTCTTTGAATAAAACGGGATATTGCTCTCCTGTTCGCTCTTCGCACCATTCGCGGATTTTCACCTCTGGATGATATCGAACAGGCAGACCGGGGATGTCGGAATGGTCAAATTCCACATCCGATGGCGACATCGGCAGGTCAACCGTCGCATCCAACCCTATCTCCAACTGTTTTTCCACAAATTCATATCTATCTTTGCACCTGCTCTTCAATGCGGCAAAAATCATAAAGCAACAGGGAACATAATCTGCCTCACGGTGATAAATGGCTTCCAACATACGTTCCCGAGAAGATAGTTCTTGTTTCATGAAAATCAACTCCCCAATACAGGCTTAGTGTTTCTTTCAATCAAACGGGTATAATTTTTCCTAAAATTACCGGTCGCCGCGCGCCGGTCACTTTTGGAATATTACCTGGATGATTAGCAAGTGTTTCATTCGCTAGAATGGCAAAAGCGATTGCTTCTTTGGCATCGACGGGAATTCCATAATCATCTGCCTTCAGCAATGGGATATTGCCAAAATATCGTTTCAGCAATTTCATCAGAGTGCGGTTGTGTACCCCGCCACCGCTGACGATTATCTCAGAGAGGCTATGTTGAGGAAAGACAAACTGCACATAATTTTCGTAAATTGATTTCGCCGTAAATTCCGTCAGAGTCGCCAATATCTCAGAATCCTCTCTATTTTTCGCTTTGGCTGCCTGAATTACATCAAACGCATAATGAGCGCCAAAAGTTTCACGTCCGGTAGATTTCGGCGGCGTCGCAAAGATGAACGGATGTTTCATCAACTCACAAAGAAGGGTCATATCCGTTTTGCCCGTTGCGGCGATAGCGCCATTTGGGTCATAATCGTATTTACCCTCCGTAAGCAGTCTAGCAGCTTCATCAAGGAGCATATTTCCCGGACCAGTATCAAAGGCGAAAATATCTTCTCTTTTGGCATCCGCTGGTATTACGGTGACATTGCTAATTCCGCCCAAATTCTGAATTGCTCTGGCTCTTCGCTCATCGGGGAAGATGATAGATTGTTTGTCCATGAGATGCGATTAAATGGATGGATGATAACGGGAAATCGGATTTGCGGATAACTTCCAACGTGGCATCCGCAAAAAGTCCCCCTAAAAGAAAATTGATTTGGCAAACTTTATCCACGCTTCCACTTTGCGGGAAAAATAGTTCGCAAATCTGCTCTCGAATATCTTTGGGAAAAGGGTAAAAATGAAAGCCTAGCAATTGCACTTGAGTTTCAAGCCCGCTACCTTCTATTTCAACGAGAGCAGCGTCGATTCCATCCGCCGAAGTGCCGGACATCAATCCGACAATCCGTTTCTGCGGTAGTTGTGCGATTTCAAAGATGCGCTTCATGGTTTTGCCCTATACATTTCCTAAAATCTCTGCGATATTTTGCCAGTAGATTCGCTCTTTAACCGCTTCTGAAGCCGTTAGAATCTCCATCTTGAGCATAGCGGGATGAGGATATTTAAAGGGGATGCCGGTGCCGAAAGCTAGCTTCGTCGGCCCAAGAGCGTCAAGCAACCGAGGTATGCTTTCCTGCAAAACTGATGTCAGTCGAGATATTTCGATGAGGAAGTTGCATGATTTGAAAAATTCATTCTGCGCCAATTGACCGTCTTCCCAACCGATTCCATTGGTCAGAATGAAATTTGTATCGGGACACTGTTTGATAATCTCTTCAATCTCAGACAGAGATAAATCCCGTGCGCTATCCAACCAATGTCTCTGTCTGCGGTCGACAACGCGAATGGGAATCGAGACGGGCATACCTCGCAGAGTCGCTTCATGAATCAGGCGCAGGCTGGCGTCATCCGTCAATTCATAGTTGTGATAATGCGGAAACATCCGAATCCCTCTCATGCCGAATTCTTCAACGCAGCGGTCAAAATCCTCTTCCCATCCCGGATACATCGGATTCAAAGTCGCAAATGGAATAAAACGGTCGCGGTGTTCCTTAGTCTGAGCGGCCAGTTCTTCATTGCCCGACTGGCAGTTTTTGTAAAAGATGGCGTTAATCGAAGATACCACCGCTTTATCAATCCCGTTTTTATCCATCAGCTCGATCAACTTTTCGGCAGTATTGTATCTTAATTGCCGAAACGGCCAGTGTCCTAAATAGGCGTTGACATCGATAATCAAAGGATTCCCCCTTACGTGAACGGAATTCGGATTTCGGAATTACCCAATAAATTTCAATTGCCTTGTCATCAACTCAT
>DTYX01000733.1 GCA_012961655.1 Candidatus Poribacteria bacterium | reverse complement strand
GGCCTAAGCCTTCGTTGATGGAATCGACACGTTGGCTAATACCATTAACTTGTTGAGATAAATTATCAAGTTGAAACTCAACACGTTCTATGCGTTTGTTGTAATTATCTAACAGCGCCTGGGCTAATGGTTCTAGTGGTGTAACTTCTGTCTCTTCAGGCATTTTCTCACCGCCTTTTTAATTCCACAAAATCCCCAATGGTCAATCTAAAGATATCGCATTTGTGTTTTTAAGAAAAGAATTTGCACTTACGCCCCGACGGCTAATCTGCCATGTTATAATAACATGGACAATCTGCTAACGTCAAGAAAAAGATTTACAACGCCTTTCTATACAATTCTTCAACATCTTTCGATGAAATCTTTCTCGGATTAGCCGGTATATGACTGCTCTTCATCGCATCCGCCGCCATTTGGGAAATCATATCCGCTTCTACGCCCAGGCTTTTCAGATTCTTCGGCGCGCCGATGTCACCCCCTAATTTTTTGACTGATTCGATAGCTTTTTCAGCGGCGTCCATCAAAGACATACCGCCAGTCGTTTCTCCCATTGCGCTTGCGATATCAACATATTTCTGCGGTGTGGCTATTAAGTTGAATTCCAATCCGTAAGGCAATAGGACGGTGTTGGCGATGCCGTGCGGCACATGAAAAAAAGCCCCCAGGGGCAATGCCATAGCGTGAACGATTCCCAATCTGGAATTACCGAAAGCGATGCCGGCGAGATTTGCGGCTATCAGCATGTTCCCAACTGCCGCAAAATTTTCGCTATTTGCAACTGCTTGTCGCAAATTCGCCCCAATTAATTTAATCGCGCCAATAGCCAATGCCTCCGTTTGCGGAGTCGCTCTCAGTGAAATGTACGATTCAATTGCATGGGTCAAGGCGTCCATACCGGTGGAAATTATAACGCTGGTCGGCGCGGTGGATACCATAACTGGGTCGAGAAATGCAACTCGCGGCGCGATGCTGTCGCCGTAGACAAGAAACTTATAGTTCCGCGTTGTATTGGTAAGTACGGCGCCGAAAGTCACTTCGCTCCCGGTACCCACAGTCGTGGGAACGGCGAATACTGGCAGCGGCTTATGAGTGAATTTATCCACCCCCTCAAAATCGCAAATAGACCCTTCATTGGTAGCCATTACCGACACGCCCTTTGCGGCGTCGATGGAACTGCCTCCTCCGACGGCGATGATTAAATCGTGCCCCTTTCGTTTAACAATGGCAGCGCCTTTCTCAACTAATTTCACCGTTGGGTCCGGCGTCACTTCAGCGAAAATATCTACCTCTATTCCAGCATCTTCAAGCGATAGAATCACTTTCTCAAGGAGACCCGCTTTTCGGATGCCCTCATCGGTTACTACTAAAACTGTCGTAGCGCCAATCATCTTCGCCTCCGACCCAATCTTGCCGGTGACACCTTCACCCATCAAAATTTTCGTTGGCATATAAAATATCTGCATAACACTACCTCTCTTTGGAATTCGGATTTCGGAATTATTTTAATTTAGCATATAGCGTTACAAGCTCTTCCTTGACAATCTCTTCGCATATATGTTATATTTGATAGCACAGATATCAAGAATTGCCAATATAATTCATAGAGAAATAAAATGCAGATAATATTCATGGGTACTTCAGAATTTGCAACACCGACTTTAGAGGCTTTGGTCGCAAGCGAACATAATTTGTCTGCTGTTGTCACTCAGCCCGACAGCGCCAGCGGCAGAGGACGGAAATTAACACCTCCGCCAGTAAAAAAAGTCGCGCTTGAACATGGACTATCCATTTATCAACCGGAACGGGTACGCGACGCGGAATTTATTCAGATCTTGAAGCAGTTGCATCCAGAAGCCATAGTCATCGCAGCTTATGGGCAGATTTTGCCCAAACGTATCCTCGATATGCCGCCTTGTGGATGTATTAACATACACCCCTCATTGTTGCCCAAATACCGCGGCGCTGCTCCAATTCAACGCGCAATCATCAATGGCGAGCAAAAAACGGGCGTCACCATTATGCTGATGGACGAAGGCGAGGATACCGGAGATATTATTCTCCAGAAAGAGGTGGAAATTTCCGCTGATGACTCCGCTATAACCTTACACGATAGATTAGCTCAAATTGCGGCGGGCTTGTTATTGGAAGCTCTGATATTGGCGGAAAATGCTCCTCCGCTTCATTACCCTCAAAATGAAGCGGAAGCGACTTACGCCCCTAAGCTGACAAAGGAAGATGGTTTGATTGATTGGCACAAATCAGCTATTCAGATTCGCAACTTAGTTCGTGGTACACTGCCCTGGCCAGGAGCCTACACATACTTCGGCGAAGGTCAATTATTAAAAGTTTTATCCTGTTCGCTTCGCTCACCAACGGCTTCGCCTTATGGTTCACTTCGTTCATCGACGATTTCGGCTTACGGTGAATTTACTGATATTCCTATGATGGAAGCGGCGCCGGGGACTATTTATATCACCGACGAAAAAGAGATGGCGGTCAAAACCGGAGAAGGCGTAATTCTTCTGAAAACGGTGCAACCAGCTAACAGAAATCCGATGAATGCAACGGATTTCATCAATGGTTATCGGATTCAAACAGGCGACCATCTGTTTCCACAGAAAAAGGTGAAGCGAGCAAAATAGATAGAATCTTAGTCTACGTTTCTATCTACCAAAGTCAAGTTACCAGGAGAAATATTATGAACGATAAGCAAGAACGGATGGTGAATGGGAGTGAGAAGCTGTCTGCTGATACTCAGAGACGGTATCCATCTTTGGAGAAGATAACCCAGGTCGGCGTCTGGGAGATTGACGCTCAGGCGCGCACAGTCTTTGCCAATGAGCGGATGGCTCAGATGCTCGGCTATTCCAAAGATGAGATGATAGGGCACCATCTTTTTGAGTTTATGGATGATGAATGGAAAGAGACGGCGAAGGTAAACCTTGCAAGGCGTCAACAGGGCATCGTAGAACAGCATGAGTTCTGCTTTCGCAAAAAGGACGGCGCTTCGCTCTGGGCTCTTTTGGCGACATCGCCTCTTACGGATGCTCAGGGCAAATACCGCGGCGCGGTGGCTGAAGTGATTGACATCACTGCTCTGAAGGGGAATGAAGAGAGGTTCCGCAATTTAGTGGAGGCGAGCCCTAACCCCATCATAGAAACGGATGAAAGAGGGCGTATCACCTACTGGAGCCCAGCGGCTGTCGCTCTCTTCGGCTTCACGCCGGATGAAGTGTTGGGGAAGACGCTTGTTGAAACCATCGTCCCCGAGAGATATCGTGAGGCTAAAATGAGAGGATTTGAGGCTTTTGCCAAGACCGGTCAAGGCCCAGTGGTAGGGAAAACGAATAGAGTTGAGGGGCTGAAGAAGGATGGCTCCCTTGTACCTTTGGCTTATACGGTGAGCGCTTTTGAATCTGCGGAAGGATGGCGTGCTGTTGGGATTTTGGAGGATTTAACCGAACTGGAGAAGGAGAGAGAGACGGTCCAGAAACATCTGGCTGAATTGGAAGCCCGCCAACACATCATCGACTCTATGCTCCGAACGTTCGACTTAGATGAACGGCTGGACATCGCTTTGCAAGAGATGATGTCATTGCTGGAAGCGGAAAAGGGCGTCATCAGACTCATAGAGGGGAATCGTTCTATCGTCAGGCGATATGTTGGATATTCAGAAGAGTTCATCGCTAAAGTTCGCGATTTGCCCTTAGCTCAGATTCCCTGGCATGACAGGTTAACCTGCAGTTGGCGGGAGGATGTGGCAACACTGCTGCCCGATGAAATCATATCCGCTTTAAGGGATGAGGGCATCCGCGGATGGATTAGCATCCCCATCAACACAGAGGAGCGTTCCTTGGGAATGTTAATCGTGTCCTCAACGAAGTATGGAGCTTTCAGCGACGATGATATCCGAAAAGTTTCAGCCTCTTCAAACGCCATTGCCCTCATGTTCGAACACGCCCGGCTTCACCGCCAAGCTCAAGAACGTTTAGCCCGACTCACCACTCTGCGTGAGATAGACCGGGCTATTACAGCGAATCTTTCCTTAGATGGCATCATCAAGGCAGTGTTGAAAGAGGCCCTTCCCCACATGCCGGTGGATGCTGTGGGATTGAGCCTCATGGACTGGGAGAGAAAACGTACAGTCCTGGCTTATTTGCAAACTGCGGAAGGCGCGAGCATCGAGGGGGAATCCTTTGCTTTGGCGGACAGCCTTCTTGACCAGTTAGGAATTCGAAAGGAAACTGTTATCATCTACGACGTGCAAGCTGACCCACGAATGCAGAACCATCGGGAAATCATCCGAAAACACAACCTTCGCTCTTATGTGGGTGTGCCGCTGGTGGTGCAAGGTTCAGCCATCGGCGTATTACACCTATTTACCACCAAACCTCGCGTTTTAGGCGGGGAGGTGATAGAGTTCTTCCAAACTTTGGCGGGACAAGCGGCTATATCGGTGCAGAATGCCCAGTTGTATAAGAGGTCGGTGGAACAGTATAGAGGCATGCGAGCCTTAGCCGATATAACATTGGAGATTCAGACCGGCGGCTTCGAAGAGATGGTTGCCACTCACATTCTGCAGGTAGCTCAACAGGTCACCGGCGCAGACTTTGGGAGCTTCTTTTCTTATGACAAATCAACGCGGTCACTGCGGTTGACCGCTGAAACAGGGCTGTCGGTAGATGAAGCGACACCGAAAGGGGAGATGCCCTCCTTCCCGTTAGGAGAGGAGCGGGGGCTGGTGGGATTGGTGGCATACACACGCAAGCCTCTCTACATATCCGATGTGAGGAATGACCCCCGTTGGTTTCGCACTGAACTCCCCATCTGCTCCGCCTATTGGGTCCCTCTCTATCACGGGGAAACGCTATTCGGAGTATACGCACTCGGTTCGCGGGGGGTGAACGGCTTCGTAGAAGAGCAGATGGCGCTGGCAGACACATTGGGCTCCTATGTCTCGACCGCGTTAGAGAACGCCCGCTTGTTTCAGGAGACACGCCGAGCGTACGAAGAGCTTAGAGATACCCAACAACAACTCATTCAGGCGCAGAAGATGGAGTCTATAGGACGGTTGGCTGGAGGGGTTGCACACGATTTCAACAATTTGCTGACCGCCATCAGTGGATATACTGAGTTGACTATGATGGTCTTGACTGAGGATTCCCCGCTTTACGGCTATCTGCGGGAAGTCCAAAACGCCTCTGAAAGAGCCTCCAACCTCACTCGTCAGCTCCTCCTTTTCAGCCGAAGGGAACCGATGGAGATGGCGCCTGTTGACTTAAATCGCCAGATAAGAGAACTTCAGAAGATGTTAGGACGAATCATCGGAGAGGATATAGCGGTGAACCTTGAACTGGCGGAGAATTTGTGGGCTATCAACGCTGACGCAGGCAACATCGACCAGGTAATCATTAACCTCGCGGTCAACGCCCGGGACGCTATGCCGCATGGTGGAACCCTTACCATCAAGACGGAGAACACAATAATTGATGAAGAACACTCTCGGCGACATCCTCGCGCGCGAACGGGGAATTTCGCGCGGCTGACGGTGAGCGATACAGGCGTGGGCATGGACGAATCTACCATGGAGCAGATATTCGAACCTTTCTTCTCGACCAAAAAAGAGAAAGGCGGCACCGGATTGGGGCTCTCCGTCGTTTACGGCATTGTCGAATCCCATGAAGGCTGGATCGAAGTGGAGAGCGAAGTGAACAAGGGCGCTACTTTTACAATCTATCTGCCAGCCTTGATGAGGCCGGCATCAGATGAGGAGGATAAAACTACGGTTTCCATTAACCAATTCCGCGGGCAAGGCGAACGCATTCTCTTAACGGAAGATGACACCACTCTTAGAATATTGCTTGAGCAAACCCTCAACCAGATCGGATATACCGTTTTTCCCTGCGCTAACATAGTTGATACTCTAAAAATCTTCGAACAAGAAAAAGGACAATTTGATTTAATCGTAAGCGATGTGGTCTTGCCGGATGGAAGAGGAACAGACCTCGTGTTACAATTTCTTGAAAAACAACCTTCTTTGCCGGTGTTGCTGATGAGCGGTTACACCGATGACCGGTCAGAATGGGAGCGTATCCGACGACGAGGATTGCCGTTTATACGGAAAACGTTTTCGATTACCGACTTCCTCGCGCAAGTCAAAAATTTGTTGAAAAAAGGGTAATTGCTTTGTTAAATATATTTTGATAAAGATAATTAGCCACGGATATACATGGTGTCAGGATTTATTTTACAATGCAATGTATTACTGCTTTGTCAATATTGGACTGAACAGTATGATGGTAAAAGTAGCAGGTGGTTAAATGGCGGCAAATCAAATCCTTGCAAATATAATTAAAGTAATGCTTATTTTCCTAACGGCGATAGTAGTGTTGGGGATAATATCAGTATTTATCTTGATACCTATGATTATCAAGGTGGACGAAGTCGAAACGCCGGATGTTAGGGGTAAAAGTCTGGCTGAAAGTATGAAGATATTACAAGAACATCGCCTGAATGCAAAGATCGATTCATACAAAGCCAGTTCTACTGTGCCAGAAGAATATATTATAGAGCAAAATCCACAGCCGGGATTCAAAGTGAAACAAGATAAGGACATTTTTCTTGTGCTTAGTAGCGGAACAGAAAAGATAGAGGTCCCAGATTTAACCGGCAAGCTTTTTTTCGATGCGGAATCCGAAATCACCTCCGCTGGTTTTCAGGTTGGCTTCAAAGCAACGGTCCATTCCGATAATTACCCTGTTGTGAACACAATCATAGCCCAAACACCGCTGCCGAAATCAATCGTTGACCGCGGCGCTAAAATTAGTCTGTTGTTAAGCAGAGGCGTGTATCCCAAAATGCTGTTGATGCCTGATTTGAGAGGTATGAAGTTTAACGACATTCAAGGGCGTCTGGAAGATAGTGGATTGGCAATGAGCAAAATTACTTTTAAACCGAATCCTACTTACGGTGATGGCATAATTCTAGCTCAATTTCCTCCAGCGGGGCAGTTGATTCAAGCCGGACAAAAAGTGGAGTTACAGGTGAGTTCATACACTGGTGTCGCTACTAGGGCGCAAAGACCAGTTGTAATAGAGTATACAGTTACTTATGGTGGCACACAACTCAAACGCGTTCGTATTATTTTAGAGGATTCAAAAGGTTCTAGACAAATAGTTGATGACTTCTTCCCGCCTGGAAAAACAATAACCCGACTCGATTCTGTTATTGGCGAGGCGACGATGATAATTTATGAGAATGATATGGAACATCCCATTCAAACAAAGGGGTTATAAGCAGATATCACATTGGAATACCAGTTTAATACACTGCTAGGCGAATTGATGTAAGAGATGTGAATAATGAGGTAATGTTGTAGAATGTAGGTGGCAATGGGAGAGAAGATGGTGTTGAGATACATGCTGACCACAAAATACCACTGAAAAAAGAACCAGGAATAAATACGGTAGATAATGGCCAAACTTTATGCTCGGAGCATAATTTTCTTAAAAAGAATTATTCACAGACAGAGTTTGGAAAAAGATTTCTGATAAGGTTATATAATGATGCTGTTAGGAAAGATGACAGAAGAATGGTTAAGTTCTGCAAGGAAATTTTTGACATCTATGACAAATATGGCATCAATAACTACATAAAAGGAATGCGCAATTTTTACGTTCCTCCCAATCAAATTCTCGATAACATCATCCTGATTTCAGGAGAGGAGAAGCATCATGTCATAAATGTGCTTCGACTCGAACTAAATGAACATGTCAAAATTTTCGACGGTTTCGGCAATGAATATTTGGCACAACTAAAGCATCAAAATGGTGATAATGTCGTTGCCGAAATTCTCGAACACAGACAGATTCC
>DTYX01000732.1 GCA_012961655.1 Candidatus Poribacteria bacterium | reverse complement strand
TAAGTCAATCTATGTTTCCAGGCAAAACTTATAGAGATAAAGGATAACATAATTATGCTTTATTTTCAACCAGAAATGGTATTATTATGTCGCCCCCGATGGGGACAACGGCAATAATGGTCTTTCTGAGAGTAATGCGTGGAAAACTCTTGAATATTCTTTTTCTCAGCTGAGCGCAGGCATAAATTCACTTCCCCCCGAACAAAATTTTTATATTCTCAGTCTATTAGATTAGATTCTGTTCTAAAACCGGAGAGAGGCATGCAGGAAGATGAAAGAGAAATTATCAAAAGATGCCAGAGTGGAGATGAGTACGCCTTTGAGCAGCTTTTCTACAGATATCAAGAGACGGTTTATAATGTCGCTTACAGGATGATGGGGAATCGACAAGACGCTGAAGATATAACACAGGAGGTTTTTTCCCGCGTATATCAAAAGTTATCTTCCCTCAAAGAAACGTCCGCTTTCTCCACATGGCTATACCGAATAACGTCGAATTTGTGTGTAGATGAAATTAATAAAAGGAAAAAGCAGGCTATTGAGTTTGGTTTTACTCAAGAAAATCTCGACACTTTCCGCTCGGATTTTACCCCGGAGGATAAGGTTATAGCAGATGAAGAACAAGCGTTGCTTTGGGAAGCCATCAATTCGTTAAAAGCGGAACACCGAATTATTATTATCCTGCGCGACATTGAGGGATTATCTTATAAGGAACTTAAACGAGAACTAAAATGTTCCATGGGACGCGTAAAATCGCGTTTGCATGACGCTCGCAGGAAGTTGCGAACTATTTTGAAGGAGAAAATAAAATGCGATGCCAAAAAGTAAAGGGCAAATTGTCCGCTTTTATAGACGGCGAGGTTAGTCCTAAATTGAGGACGAAGATAGAAGAACATCTTCGCCGATGTACCGATTGCTTTCATGAATACCAGGAATTTAGACTTATGATTCAGCGAGCTGCCAACACTCCACGAGTGCCTCCACCCCCTTCAATGTTCCTCGAACTCAGGAGAAGAATACGTTTTGCTGAAAAGACAGAAAAATTTCGTTTTCCAAGGAAAGCTGTTCTCGTAGCGCCTATCGCCGCCGTAGCAATAGTTTTGATGCTTATGCCGTTGATGTTAAATTATGACCTATTGCATTTCGGAAAGAATACCGATAAAGGTGAAACGTTGACGATTAACGCATATTTACAGGAATACTTTAGGTTTTCTTCTGAACAACCCCTGCCGCAAAGTGCAAATTTCGGATTTACGGTGGCTCAAAATGAAAAGATGACAAAGGATGAGTCTTCATCCCGTAAATTGGAAGTGCTCGTACAATATTACTATATGGGAGAGTAGGGCCATGAAAGGGAAAATTAACATCCTTCTATTTTTGCTTTTTTTGTTTCCCCCGCTTGTGGAGGCTAAAGTACCGGGGGCGGACGAAATCTTCCAGAATTTGCTGGAAGCTGAAAATACAGTCTCCTTCGTCGGCAAAAGGCTTGTCGTCGATTGGAAATTCCCTCCACACTCCATAACCATGGAAGAACTGATAATAAAGAAGGCGCCGGACAGAGTAATCATGGAGATACTGTCGCCGTGGGAATTGCGCGGAAAAAAGATAATAAGAGATGCCGGGCGAATATGGTTTGAGAATTTTGAGAAAGATGAATTTCTACCGCCGCCCCCTCCTCCCGAATTTTCAGGGAGAAAAACATTTTTTCAAGACATCTCTCTTCTGAAAAGAAACTATAATGTTACCATTTCAAAGGGAAACAATCATGAGCCGGAGGCGTTGTCCGATGAATCCAACATCATAGCGGGGAGAAAGACTTACCGAATTGAGATAACTCCAAAGTATCCGGGGAGGCCTGCGAAAAAACTCTGGTTGGATGCACAGAAGCATGTTGTGCTCAGGATGGAGGATTACAGTTGGGACGGACGCCTCATATCGCTACTGGTCTACACTGAAATCGATTTTCAATCCCAGATAGACGAAAAGATTTTCACAACATCGCCTTCTGGGCAAAATCATAGGATAAGGGAACTCAAAGAAGAGATATTGTCCCTATCAGAGGCGCAAAAGCGGAGTCATTTTCCTGTTAAAGTCCCGCAAAACCTACCAGAAGGTTTTGTGTTTAAGGGAGCGTATATAAAAAAAATGGATGGGATACAACACATCCACCTGCGATATGCGGATGGATTGACCACTTTATCTCTATTCGAGACTAAAGCCGATGATGTCAATCTTTGGGATAAACAGCCGCCAGAAGCGGGACGCCATCGGGTAGAGGAGATTTCCATCGGCAAGGTAAACTGCAAAATTGTCTCACCGCCTGGCAGGGTGCGAATTCTCCATTGGACAACTAAGCTAAGCTTTACTCTGATAGGCGAAATAAGTAAATCTGAGATGATTGCCATAGCAGAATCTTTGATTCTCGGAGAATAGCAAGATACGAGAGTTTAATCGATTTCATGAAGGGCGGATATTTCATGGTTTTAAGAAATTGAATTTTATCAACGGTTGTTAAAGATTTGGCAAGGAGCGCAAGAAGTGAAGCAGATTAGGCAAGGACAACAAAAAAGCGGCAACTTAAGCTCATACCACCCAATAGGAAGAACGGTTGTAATCGTAATAGCTCTGGCGCGAATACATTTCTGGATATTTCTATGCCTTGTAGTTAGTCTGACAATAGGGGTTTCTGCTGTGAAGGCTGAGGTATGGATGTCCTTTACCGGCTTTGACCATCCTACACCAGCGGAGATACAAGTGATGGAGCAAAGTAGGGACACTATTTTAGTAGAGATGACGCTGGATGGTGTAAATGTCCGGGGGCGAAAAGAACATGGTCAGCAGTTTCAATTTCTGAGCGTACCGCAGGCGGATTGGACGAACGAAACTGGTAAGCCGAAGCTTCCTGTGCTCAGGACATTGCTGATGATACCTTCTGTGAATGATGTGGAAATTCAGATTGAAGATGAAAATTATACTATCCTCAAAGGCTATAATGTATATCCTGTTGGAAGAAAGGTAGTAAAATACTCTTCCGATGGAACTGTATATGAGGCGTTTTATTCCACTAATAGCTTCTAGTGAACCTTGGACATCGCTTTTGAGAATGAGGTTGAGTTCTTTGATATTACCTTCTCTGATTTGTT
>DTYX01000731.1 GCA_012961655.1 Candidatus Poribacteria bacterium | reverse complement strand
TTTTTTAGAACTTACTTAAGGGCGATGGGGAGAGTTGTGGTGCAGGTTTCCCAACCTGCATGTCAGTAATTTAATCTTGTCTATGGCGTCTTTTTCATCGTATTCCTTTAGGTGTCTGGAACGGCCAGCAAAAGGATCTTCGTCAATAATACCAACTGCTTTCTGTTCTTGTTCTACTTGCCACAAAACTCTTGATTTGTTGTATGCATGTCTTACCTGATGCCCCGGAAATCCTATTCTGTGCACTAAGGCTTTATCCTTATAGCACTCGACGATAATCATTATTCCTCCTCATCATTACCATCAATAAAATAGTCCAGATTAGCGAATGGGTCATAAGTCATTAACTCTGAAATCTCTTCATTGTTAAGGCATTTGACCTTCGTCTGATAATCTCTGACATAAGTGATGCACACATTGACATCATCCTTTCGCGTCTTCTCAAGAATCGAAAGCAGGAGATATGGGTTGTGCGTCGCTATGAAATACTGGTAAATGCATGCTCAAACTCTTGGGAGTTCGGCTACCAGAAGAAATTATATGGAAAGATTATCCTTATTCTGTTGTTACCGTTGTGTTTTCCAATTAGCCCTACTGTTTTTTGAGCCGACCCCTGGAAATGCGCAGGATTGCATCGGTTTTATTCACAGCGCCTCCGACTTTTTTACCGCCTATCTCTTTGCCATCGACATATACGCGACAGATATCTCCATCATAAGTCGTGGCGTAGTGGTGCCATTCTCCGAAGTTGAGCGTCGGCCCGACGCCGCCATCTGGAATCTGTCCCACCCATCCACCGTTATTTACCCACATCGTCATCTCCATTTTGTTCCCTAATTTATGGGCTGCCAGAACATATTCACTCCCTTTGCGTGGCATGCCCACCCACTCTTGTGGCGTAATGTCATCGAGTTTTGCCCAAATCATAATGGTCATCTTTTTATCAAAGTTGAAGTCTTCGTGATGCGGTATTTCGATGTAACCGCTCGAATCCAAATACAATCCTTTGCCGAATTGACCATCAACCCATTTAGAGCCTCCTTTAATTTCTCCCTCATGTCCTCTACCCGAAAATTCTGTAATCTTTTTTCCCGAGCCCTCATCAAACAACCAGATGGCGACAGTTTCGGCATCGGTCATTGCTACATAGGAAATAAAGATAAGAAATATAACTGATATACAGGCAAAATGCAGTTTTATTTGCCTCATTTTATAACATCCTCCTTTGCCTAAAACTTGGTTTGGATTTTAACATATTTCTTTCATCATGTAAACGAAAAAAGTATGTATACACATCCAGGGAAGAGAGCATTGATTTTCCCGTTTTCCCCAATATAATAGCTCAATTTACTATTTTCAGTCAACTGCTTGTAGCAGAATTGGCAACAATTCTGACGCTTGTATGAAGCAACCGAATTCCCGACTGCCTTGCCGAATTCCTGAAGTCTTGCGACTTCAGCTACATTCGGGA
This sequence comes from Candidatus Poribacteria bacterium, assembly GCA_012961655.1. Lineage (GTDB taxonomy): Bacteria > Poribacteria > WGA-4E > DTYX01 > DTYX01 > DTYX01. The sequence goes on along the minus strand of DTYX01000731.1, from coordinate 830 downwards.
CGAAAATTCTATCATGGGAAATTTCTGTAGAAAGCAAAATTTATTTGCTCAAGTACCCAATTTGTGGTAGAATAATTTTTACCGTAGAGCCGCAGATTTCACGATACAAAGAATGAAGGGAAAAATCATGCCAACACGAAAGAAACTTTGCATTACAGCCGAAGATTTATACCGCTTTCAACTGATTACCGATTGCGCTATTTCGTCGGACGGACGCCACGTGGTCTTTTGCCTCCAGCGTGCGGATAAAAAGAGCGAGAAGAGATATTCTAACCTGTGGATTGTGCCCACTGATGGCGGGCGCTCCCGACAATTTACTTATGGAGACCAGGTGGACAGTCAGCCAAAATGGTCGCCCGATGGCAACTCAATTGCTTTTATTTCCAATCGAGGTGATGAAAAGCAGTCGCAAATTTACATCATCCCCTTTCACGGTGGCGAATCGCGGCCGCTAACTGAATTGAAAGGCGAGTTCGGGGCTTTTGAATGGTCGCCCGACGGCAAGCAGTTTGTCTGTCAATTTCGCAAGAGAGATAAAGAAGAGCTCGAGCGTGAAGAGGATGAGCAGAAGAAGAAATTGAGCATCGTTTCGCGTCATATCACGCGCGTCTTTTTCAAAAAGGATGGAGTGGGATTTCTGCCGAAAGAACGCTGGCATATCTGGACTATTGACGCCCGAACGGGAAAGGGCAAACAATTGACCGACAGCGAAATTTATGATGAATCCGAACCCGGCTGGTCGCCCGATGGCGAAAAAATCGTCTTCTGTTCCAACCGCAGTAAGGACCCGGACTTCGAACCGGATGCAATAGACCTATTTGTGATTCCAG
>DTYX01000730.1 GCA_012961655.1 Candidatus Poribacteria bacterium | reverse complement strand
GGGGCGACGCTACGGGCGACGCTACGAATGACGCAATATGGCCGGTCGAGCGGGATGAAAAAACTCAACCCGATTATGAACGATTAGATGGAGAGTTGCGCCCAAAACACTTCAAGAAAACCAATTGAGCCCAAAGCGCGACTGTCTGATCTAACTTATAATTCACCCCAGGCCTTCAACTGAAACTATGAACATAAAGCGGTTCATCTCCTTTACCTCCCAGTGCTACAAGCAGATGTTTGCGCATCTGCATCAATTCTTCTATATAGTGGCTATCTTTGTAAAGCAAGGTTCTGGGAATAGCATTATCGAGCAACTGTATGGCTGAGGTAAATGGAATGCTCAGTCTAGTAAACATCCATATCAGTCTATTGGCGTATCTGATGGCTCTGTTAAGTCCTTCGGACGTTACGACTGGTTGGGTTTCCAGGGTAATTCGGTTTACTTGCCCTAATGTCCCTCCCGCTACAACAATCTCTACGATGGGCACAGTTTCCGCGCCATGTCGCAGCATATCAAGTTCCGGCTTTTCCTGGGCGGCGTTTATCAAGCCGTCTAATGCAATTTTCGCGCTGTCGCGAGTGTAGAGTTTGAATCCGCTATGAAAATCAGGAATCAAACCGTGTTCTGCGAAATACTGCATATTGATGACCTTTTCCTCAATCGCCAGGGTATATTGAAGCGCATGCCAGATGACATCGTTAACCAGGAGTTCGTATTCTCCGCGAGCGAATCCCATCGGACGATGGACGTCCAATCTGCCGCCAACTACCGCTATCTTACTGTCGTTTAGTTCAGCCTGCATCTGGCTCGCTAAGCGAACGAGATGCGGCACATCGTTGATAAAATGGTCGCCATCGGCGTCACGGGTTACAATATAGTCAACCTCGGAGTTATCCAATAGATAATTGATACCATATCCAACGGCGCCGCCCTTGCCTCGGTTCTGTTCAGTCGCCAAAACCACAGATGATTTGCCCGATGCGCGCAACATATCATCGATAATCTGTTTTACATCTTGCTGCCCATCACATATCAGGATTTGATGAGACTGTTCAACGAGACATTCAGCATCAGCGAGCGTTAGATTTATCATCCTAACGATGTCAGTCTCCGATATATCCTCGGGGAACCAAATAGGAATAACCATTCCAAGTTTGCCACGCATTTCGGCGAATGTAAGATAATGCTCTAAGTTCATGATGCGCCTTTCTTGAAAATCTGAGTGATATTGGACTCCTTGACCTTGTGAGAATTTACTGTCATGTCATACCTGATTCTCATCTCATCAAGAGACTTAAATTCCTAAAATACTCCATCAACCGCGATGAATACCATCGTCTCCTTACCATCCCGGAAACCAGTAGCGTAAAGGTCGCCTAATTCATCAATGTAGTCGTATTCGTAGTTGAAGTAACCGCCGGGAGGCCCTTGGGCGGCGGAAAAAATAAAGCGAAATTTTCTGCCTAAGTCGTAGTGTATTCCCGCTCCCCATTGAGAAAACCACAGCCGCCAATCAAGATATCGCAGATTTGATGACGCTAGCGCATCATTCACATAATCGTAGACGCCGCCGCCGAAATAAACGAAGAGACCCGCTTCACGATACCTGTATGGTTCATGGTTCAGGACAATGCTCGCATCAAATTCGATGAAATCCGCAAAGTAATCCTCAAGGGTTTGGTCATCCTGATTAAACGTCCCCAATATATCTTCAGACCTCCGCATATAGTGAATCTCATATCTATTCCTCAAATAAAACGCTAAATTAGAGAGAGACAACCTCAAATCCTCATTGACATCATAGGTGAATCTTAAATCCATCCACAAAAGATGTAAATTGGCGTCCTCATCATAATCGCTGGCATTGACCCCAATCTTTGCGTCCAGGTCATCAGGATTGTCAATGTCCACTTCAATGTCGTTCCATTCATATCGAAAGGTTAATTCTTTCTGAAGTTCAGAAAATTTAATAGTAGACGCAGGCGCGTATTTGTGCAACCGAAATGTTTCGCTATCCATGAAATATAAATTGCCTTGATGGTCAATAGCCTTCAATTTCAAATTTACAGACAGTGGGTTATCTTGAGCAAGTCTAACCAGTATTTTGTCTTCAAACTCGCCATCGGGGCTAAATTTTTGCACCCTTTGCATAACTACCCTAAAATTTTTATAAGTAACGCTATCCGGCGCCGATACGCGGTTTGGCAGTACATAACGCGGCGTGGGGTCATCTTTCCGTCTAGTTAAATTGGACAGATAATTTTTGCCATATTTCACCTTATCTGCCACTAAAATATCACCATCTTCCAATATCGCTATTTGAAACGGAGAGCGCAGTTGACCATCTTCGTCGCCGTATTCGCTGAAAGTTTGGGCGTTGCCTTCTGCATCAAATTTGACAATTCTATGATTACCTGTATCCGCGATGTAAAGAGTGCCATTGTCATCAGCGTCGATATCCGCGGCGTGAATAAATTGCCCGTCGCCGCTGCCATAAGAGCCAAAAGTTGCGATTAGTTCGCCGGCAGCATTTAATTTATAGACTTTTGAATCGTCTCGGTCTAAAACGTAGATATTACCCTTAGCATCAACCGCTATAAGAAATTCCCTGTCTGTTTTGCCTCGCGGGATAATGAGCGCATAATTGCCGTCCTCATCCAAACCAGGCACAGCCGATTCAAGATTCTTAACTTGTTTAGTCAAGTCATCGATGGTGAACATCGCTGCAAACTTGCCATCCTGCGCAAATTTACGAACAGATGGACCATAGTTGAAAATTTTCGGCGATTCAGTGTTAGCGATATGTACCATCGCCCAATCGAGGACATAGATACTGCTATCATTTCCCACAGCGATATCTGTGGGATGTTGAAAAACAAATCCAGCGTCTTCCTCGCTTCCGTCGATTTGCATCAGAAATTGGCCATTTTTATCGAACTTCTGGATACGATAGTTTTCGGTATCAGAAACATAGATATTACCGTTTTTATCAAAAGTCCAGTAGGTTTCCTTCGCATATCTACCTTTTGCTTCCCCTTTTCCGCCAAATGAAGTTACAAGGTCTACTTCTCTATGCGCATAAGTTACCGATTGCAGTAGCAGCATGATAACAAATCCTATAATAATGGCAAGCCGGTCCTTTTTCAAGATTATCCTCCATTTTTCTCTTAGGTAGTTTTCAAGGGCTTCGTGAGTTCACAAACAGATGTATTTTATCACAGCAGATAAGTTCCGTCAAATGGAATTTGATGCATAGCCGAAGTTGCAAAACTTCGGGCAGCCCGAATTCTCGCGAATTCGGCTACAAAACTCCTACTACTTTTTCGCGTGGGGAATTTGTATCTATAGTATCGGGAACTTCTCACATTATACTTACGTTTTTATAACGCAAAATTTTTGTAATGTGCTGACAGAAACATAGTTGTCATTTGTTATCATTTAATGTATAATATCTGCAAGATTAGAAATTGAGAATACTCCAAGTTAATTTACTTGGTAGAATGGGAGTATCAGATGCGTTATCAAGAATTGGGAAAGACGGGAATGCAAGTATCCATTTTGGCTTGTGGCAGCAACGCCTTAAGAGGATACAGTTATGATGCGGCAAAAATCGCCTATAACCGCGCCTTGGACAGCGGTATCAACTTCATTGAAACCGGACGCCCGTATGGCGATGAAACCGAAGATAGAATTGCCGCGGCGGTTTCTCATCGACGTTCG